>NZ_FZMS01000067.1 GCF_900198365.1 Helicobacter bilis
AAGGATACACAAAAACATTACTACATATTAAAGTATGTTTTATGTGCTTAAAGGCATATAAAGCTACACAATAAAAGCTTATAAAATCCATTAAGTAGAGAATGCAAAAATTAAAGCGTGTTTGCTTATGTAATTTTAATTTGTATCAAAGTATTAATTAATTTGTAACGCTTTAAAAATGATTTTGTATCAAGTGTTACACATGGCTTGTATTTTGTATAAGTGCTTTTTGTATTTGTGAAAACACGCATAAGCATTAATATACATGCAAAGGCTTATAAAGTAATTGCAATGCAATACAAAACTATAAAGCATTAAGCAATACAAGATTATTAAATGTGTTTGTAAGTTATGTTTGATACTTTGAATAATTGAATTAAAAGGGATTTGTAAGCTTTAAAGGGGCATATAATGCGATTAACATGCATTTACATTATATGCTAAGTGTAGTTTATATGCGTTAAGCATGTAAGGATTATAACATAATTTAAAACATATAAGGCATTTAAAGTATATATGTATGCAATACTTGCTTTATATGTTACTTTTTATGTTATGTGTTTTTGCTAACCTCAACATTATGCAAAGGTTATTACATGATGAGATTACAAAGGTTTACATGTGCTTTTATGTTTGGCTCTTAGCAAACAATGCTAAACACGCATAAGCATTAACATACATGCAAAACATAATCCCTTACATGCAAACACTACTAAACATACTTTATAAAGTAGATAACAAACACTATTTTATAAGGAATGATTACATGCAATACACTACATTACACGATATAAAAAGGGTTATAACAAGCTTTGAAAATAGCATAAATAAGGCAAATAATAAAGCTAATGCTAATAACAAAGCAAATAATACAAGTAATGCAAGTAAAGATTTATTAGTAAGCGATAGCACTTGCAGGGGTTTATATCTTTACTTAAGACAAAACAAGCAAGGCATATCTAAGGCTTTTATATTCAAATATAAATCTAGCAATAGGATATATAAGCTTACAATCGGACAATATCCACATATAAGCCTTGATAAAGCAAGGGATATAACGACACAATATAACTCTATTTTACAAAGCTTAGAGTATAAAGAAAAAGGATTAAGCCTTAAAGACTACTTGCAATACATGCAAGATAAAGATAAAAATACAAAGCTTACTTTTAAGCATGTATTTACTGAATGGATAGAAAAACAAAGCATAAGGGAAACTACAAAAAAGCAATATATGGACCAATCAAAGCCACTTTTAAAAGTGTTTGGTAATAAGCTAATACAAGATATTACTAAAAATGATATTGTAGAGTTTCTTCAAGGCTATCAAGTAAGGGGGAAAATTGCTATATGTTACCAACTTTACAGAATGCTACGGCGTGTATTTGATTATTGCATTGCTTACGATTATATAGAGTATAGTGTATGTGATAGGATTAAATATAAGATAATATTTAAATTACCTATTGTAAAACATCATAAAGCAATACATGAAAAAGATTTAAAAGACTTTGTTATATATAGCAATAAAGCCTTATTTAATGATGTAGATATACATTCACATAATAATATAAGCAAAACTACACGCTATCTAACGCTAGATTATAGACTATTTGCAATTATGTATAAATTTAATATGTATATGCCCTTGAGAATACATAATATTATAAGCTTAGAATGGAGTGATATAGATTTTAAGAATAAAATGCTAGTGATACCTGCTTATAAAATGAAACTCAATAAAGAGTTTAAACTACCTTTAAGTAGTCAAGCACTTGAAATACTAGAATTTATATATAAACAAAGGCTAGACAAATATGTTTTTTCATGTGCTTTAAGTGATAAGGTAAGAATGCAAAGGGCCTTTTATAATGCTTTGAATGAGTATATACAATTACAAAAACAAGGTTTAATCACTGAAAACACACAAAGGAAACTAGCTAATAAGTATTTATTAAGTTATTCTAGCCTTAGAGACTTGATACATAAATATAAAAAAGACAACACTATAAAAGATAAATATAAAAAGTTTATTGACAATGCCTTACATAAACACACAAAATACAAAGCTTACACAAAGTTTTTAACGACACATAAGCTAAACACGCCACACAGAATCCGCTCTACATTCTCAACGATATTATATGATTTAACACCTAAGCATAAGCTAGACTTTAGCATTATTGAAATGTGCTTATCTCATAGTGTAGGAAATATGGTTATACAAAGTTATAACCATAGCGAGAGAATGCAAGAGAGGTTAGAATTAATGCAATTCTGGGCTGATTATATAGATAAATTAGCACATGAAAACACCTTGCAACAAGTAGCAAATAATAGTGATTTATATTTGTTTAATCCTAAAATAATGTAAGCGATATAAGCCATAAAGCAAGTAAATCGGGTTTTAAAGGCTATAAGCAAGGCAAGTAATACAAAAGGCAGGGTAAGCAATAACACTAAGCAAAGTTATAAAGCAAACAATAATAACATACTTGCTAATGCTTTGATTGATTATACAGCTTGTATTGATAGTGTGAGTAATATTTGCATAAAATATTGCAAGACAAGCATTTTATAAGTGTAAAGGCAAGTTAGATTTAATGACTGAGAATAGTTTATTTATGTATAATATGTGGGACACATTATTGCCTAAATAACATCAAAGCTAAAAATTAATAAAGGTAAAAGAAAATAATATTGATTAAAATGAAGAATAAGCTGGTAAACTTTTATAATATTGTTACTTATACGCTTTGCTTTGTCTTTTTAGACTTCTATAAGTGTTTGCAATAAAGTCCGATCATTAAAAAACTTTTACTTTATACTATTGGATTAGCATACAAAGCAAAAAAGCCTTATATGATGTGCTAATAGTATTAAAGCATATTGATACCTTTGTAAAGTCTAATAATACTTTACTTGATTATGCAGGTAAAGCCTTTTATAACAATATACAAAATTTGCTTAATACTAAAAGGCATGATAAATTAAGTAATAATATAGACAAGTTAGCAAAAATGATGTATTTAATGAAGTTTCAGGTACTGATAATGACTTACAAGACAATAACGCTATATTACAAGCTATAATGATTTAATACATGCAAATAATGAAGTATTAAGTAGTTTTGTACTAGTCTTTAATGTTTTTTGTATTGTGTGTAATTTTAAATTTGTATCAAAACTTTAATTAATTTGTAATTTTGTATCGCTTAGTTTGTAACACTTTGTAAAGTGAAAATGTAATATATAATCACTAATATAAAATTCATATAAAAAAGACTTGTATTTTAAGTTATAGTGTAAGGGTATTTTAAAAAGATAGGAAAGAAACAAAACTTTAAAACCTTATTCATACGACACAATCAAAACTGAAATCTTTAGAATATGTGTTATTTTACTTGTAACTTTTTGATTTAATCTTAATAAGGTTATATAAAGGGTTATACAAAATTGCAAAAGGACTTTTTGCTTAGTGTTTAGAGTATCGGTATTTGGGGCGTTTGGAGTTAAAAAAGTGTAATATTATTCGATTCATTCTATTTTAGTTTAAAAACTTTAAATGTTTTGCTTGAAAAAGATAAGAAATAAAGGTAAGATTCTACTTTTATCACTAAGCATTGTTTTGGTATTATAAATGGGTTTTATCAGCACACAACATAAGGGCAAGATAAAGGGATTATATGGGCAAACTATATTTAAGCATATTTTCATTTGATTCACGCATAGATTTTCAAAATGGCTTTGTAAGACAAGAAGTGCATTATAAGGCAAATGATACGCTAAAAGATATTTTTCAGGCAGTAGATTCTAAAAACTTTGGGTATCAAGAGTTTGGCATAGATTTGCAGTTTATACATTGCAGGATTAATGGTTATGCAGTGTTTGGGAATCTTGGGATAAAAGAGATTGTAGAAAAGCTTGGTTGTTATTTAGAGATTGAGCCCTTAAACAAGCGATATGCAAAGAAGGATTTATTGCTTGATTTGGACAAGGCGTTTGCACGATGTAGCGACTTTTTTTATGCAATGGATTTTATCGCACCAAGTGATAGAGAAGAATTAAAAAAATACCTACTTATAAACTTTATCGTGCCAACTTATGATGACTCATATTGTGGCGATGGCTTTTTATTGTATATTAAATGGCTGTGTTTGCGTTATCCATTGTATAAAGAGAAGTTATTGCGTTTTATTTCTTGCAGGGAGAGTGGCATTTTTTGGCATGTCAGCACTGCAAATTTTATGCTACCGCATAATAGGGCGATAGATACGCAGATAGAATCTTTGCAAAGTGCCTTGATTTCACCTACATGTAAGGATAAAGAATGGCTGGGGTTTGGATCTTACATTAACTCACAGTATCAATTTACATGTAAAAATCGCATAGCCGATTACAACGCCGCAGAGAATTTTACGCCATTTATTCAAAGCATTTTACATGCTAATACATATTAATAAAGGATCTTTATGTATCTCATATATGATTGCTTAAAAAATAGTCCGTTTAGCATTGCGACACAGCAGGTTTTAAAGCACTTAAATATACCTTATACAACGCTAGATGCTAATAAAAGCTTTAAGGCACATGGCGGATATTTTGGCAGAATAGGTGCATTAGAGCAGTTTATATTTGCAAATGTGTATAATATCGCCCTTGCTAGTCTTGAAGAGAAAAAGCTATTAGCCTTAGAAGAAGATTCTTATGCGAATCTTGTATTTACGCTTGATTTGTTGCGAAATAATCAGTCTTTAAGGGATTTTGTTGTAGCTGAATTGCAAAGTCAAAGCATTATCCTTGATATAGATATATTACAGAATCACATTGCCTATTTTCCAGCGATACTTGCTAACTATATGACAGAGATAGAGCAGTCTATAAAATATAGCTTTGGTAAAAATGAGAGAAATTTACCGCATATCTCACCAAATAATACCACAAAAGGCTTTAGCTCTTGTGCCTTTTATGGTAGCAGACATGCAGATTGTAATATGAAAGGTGAGTATAAGCATATAGAAAAGTTATGCAAGATTCTGGGTTTAACCTATCTTAGTAAGCCCTTTAGTCTGCAGTCTTTCACGCATTTAGCACATATTGATTCTGAAAGGGCGTATCAAAAAAGCGGGGATCTTTTGTATGAAGGGATTGATTTAGGGGTGGATTTCTTATGTGTATTTGCAGATTCTACCTTTGATATGTTTGATAATAAGCAGGATTTATGCACGAAATATTGCAAGAGAGATCCTATCAGTATAGCAAGTCTCAATATGGCACAGATATTGCTAGTTTGCTTTGGTAAGGCAGATGAAGCAGGGTTTGAAACACACAAAATAAATCCGGATTTTATGCAGCACAATAAGGCTTCCAAAAATGCTTCATAGCACTATTTATTGCGGAGATTTTTAAGAGTATGGCAGTCATTTTAAAGATTTTTTTTGCTTGTTTTGTCGGCATGGCATGGTATCATTTAAATGGACCGGAACAAGCGCCAATTGCTGGGATTTTAGCGGCTATGATATTACTTGCTTCATTTATCAAGCCAATTAGCTATCAAGATCCAAAAGAAAGAGATGAATATCGCCATAAGATTCAAGAGGCAAGGGAGAAAAAACGCATTCTAGCAGAAAAACAAAATGAAGAGAAAAAGCTACTCAAAAAACAAGCACTTGAAGCTGAAGAAATGCGTAAGCAAGAGTTAAAAAAGAAGTTAAAACTCTAGATATTTTCATATAAGGAAACCAAATGGAATTAGTATTATTTTTAATCGCCGCGGGGATTATATTCTACCTTTATAAGACCTTTCAAGGCTATCTTAGCAATCCAATCGTCCCAACAGATAGAGATATTTTGCAGCCGCAAAGACAGCAAGACTATGTAGAAGAGCGTCCAATACTTAGCCCAAAAGAAAAACTAAAACGCACAGAATATGGCATTATTGTGAGTATTTTAGGGCGATTAAGCTTTGCAGATGATAAGAGTTGTATGCTGGAAGAGCGGCTTGTAAGAGGCATTATCGATGATATGGCAAAAGATTCTGATCAGCCAAGTGAGTTGTATTTAGAAATCTATAAAGAATCTAGAAATGATGATATACAAGAGTTAGCAGAACTCTTTGCAAGCGAGACAATCGGGCAGTATAAAAAGAGAGTAAAAATAGTAGAATTTATGTTTGCATTAGCGTATGCTGATGGGAATTTCTCACAAGAGGAAGAGGATTCTATCATCAATGTTGCTGCGATTTTAGAGATCGACAACGCTGACTTTAATCATCTGTATGATAGCTTTAAAGCCTTGAATGAAGAATATGTGCCGCTTACAAAAGAAGAGGCAATGAAGCTTTTTGGGCTTAATGAGGGCTTCACAAAAGAAGAGCTAGATTCTAAATACAATGACTTTTTCAAACAAAAAAGGCAAAATGTAATTGATCCAAGAAATCTAGGCAAACCATATAATGAAAGCGGTGGACAGGATTTACGAAAGATTTCTGAAGCTTATGCAGTTTTGTTAAAAGAGGTGGATTGATTTTAGATCTAAAATGCACCCTTAACCCTGCACCCACCCATAAAGGTGTAGAATCCAAACTCTTTTAAAATACACAAGAAGTCTTGCACTCACTTATACAAGGTATAGAATCTAGGATTTTATCATTTATCAAGCTCATAAGCTGCATGGAGTGTTCTCACACTTAATTCCGCATATTTTAAGTCAATTAGCATTGAGATTTTAATCTCACTTGTGCTAATCATGCGGATATTGATATTATCATTTGCCATTGCTTCAAATGCCTTTGCCGCTACACCGCTATGGCTTTTCATACCAACGCCTACGATTGATACAATGGCTACTTCATGGTCATAGTCGATTAAATCTGCATTGACTTTAAAGGCTTCAAGTGTCAATTTTGCTTTATCAAGCTCATTTTTTGGCACTGTGAAATCAAGATTAGTTTTACTATCTCTGCCGATTGTTTGGACTATCATATCTACATTTACATTTGCTGAAGCAAGCTTACTAAAAAGCTCTGCGGCAATGCCGGGCTTATCTTTAATGCCGATTAAACTTACTCGTGCTTGATTCTTATCTAGTGCTATGCCGCTAACAATAGGTTTTTCCATAATGTTTTCCTCCGTTGTAATAAGTGTGCCTTTATCATCGCTAAAACTACTTTTTGCATAGAGTGGGACACTCCACTTTTTTGCAAGCTCTACTGAACGATTAAGCAAGACTTTCGCTCCCATACTGGCAAGCTCTAGCATTTCATCATAGCTTATTTTCTCAATCTTTTTTGCTTTCTCTTCTATGCGTGGGTCTGTCGTATAGATTCCATCTACATCGCTATAAATCTCGCATAAATCTGCATGTAATGCACCTGCAAGGGCTACGGCGGATAAATCGCTACCACCACGACCAAGTGTAGTAATCTCGCCTTTATCACTTAAGCCTTGAAAGCCCGTTACAACTACGATATATCCATCTTGTAAGTGCTGCTTAATATTTGCGGTATTAATATCTTTAATGCGTGCTTTTGTGTGATTAGAATCTGTTATGATTCCAGCTTGTCTGCCATTAAATGCGATTGATTTATATCCCATAGCATTTAAGGCAATGCTAAGTAAAGCCGCACTGATTTGCTCACCACTGCTTAAAGCCATATCCAAATCTCTCTCATTTGGTATCGGGCTAAAAGATTTACCATAGCCTAGTATCTCATCTGTTACACCACTCATAGCAGACACGACTACAACAAGATTATTGCCTTCTGCGCTTTTGCTTACGCGGTTTGCTACATTTTGTATCCGCTCTGTGCTGCCCATGCTTGTGCCGCCATATTTTTGAACTATTAGCATTAAATATAACCTTCCTTTTTAAAGTAGTCTAGCACTTGCGTATAAATATGCTTTTTAAACTTTGTAACCTTTTGCAGTAATGAAGCTAAATCCATAAACGCATATTGTGAAAACTCTGGCTCTTGTGTCTGCAAATTAATTTCTGCAAAAGGCTTCAATTTTACAAGAAAATATTTTTGCTTCTGTCCTGCATAGGGCTTCATTTTTTCTATAACCATAGGTGGAAAGTCATAAGTTAGCCATGTGGGATATTCTGCTAATATTTCTATATCATCTGTGCCTATCTCTTCTTTTAGCTCTCTAAATAACGCATCTCTTGGACTTTCACCCAAATCTATGCCACCTTGTGGAAATTGCCATACATTTTTTAAATCACTTCTTTCAGCAACGAAAAATTCACAAATGCGTGGATACTGCGATGACACAACGATAGCGGCGACATTTAGTCTGTATTGTTTATTTGTATCGGCCCTATCCATTCTAGCTTTTCCCTTTTCTATATAAAAATCATGCAATATTTAATATTAAAAATGTGAATCTAAGTATCAATTCCGCTTAAAATCAAATCATTATGTATCAAAAATCCCTATAATGATAGCATTTTCAAAACAAATATTGGTAATTATTAGCATACATGTTGTAGAATTTCGCTTTATTTTTTGAAAATGAAATCTCTAAGGAATTATTTTTGCATTGACTTTACACTCTCAAAGTATTAATTTACACTCTAAACTAAACATTTAAAGGAATATATGTGATGAAAAAGTTTATTCTTGCTTGTAGTATTTCCATTTCTACAATGCAGGTTTTTACAGCACAAATGTTTGCAGATACTCTTAGTAGCATTGACTTTTTAGAATATAGTATGCACACACCAAATACAAATAAGTATTTTAATCGCTTTGATACGACTACAATCAATGCTTTTAATATACCTATTGAATACATTGCGACTTTAGAATCTGAAGGGCGACTAATCGATGTAGATACAACAAAGTGGAAATATCTTACGCGTCAGTTTGATAATGGCTATGAGTTTATCCCTATCTTGCGTAAAATGTTAGCTGATGCAGATGTGCCACAGGAGTTTTTATTTCTTGCTATGGCAGAATCTGAGTTTAAATCACAAGCCCTAAGCTCCAAAAAAGCCGCTGGTATATGGCAGCTTATGCCAGCCACAGCAAAAGAGCTAGGACTAATCATAGATGAATATATAGATGAAAGGCAAGATCCTATAAAAAGCACGCAAGCAGCTATTAAATACTTACAATATCTTCATAAAGCAACAGGCAAATGGTATCTTGCTGCAATGGCATATAATTGCGGTTTAGGGCGATTAAATCGCGCGATAAGAGAAGCAGAAAGCGATAGTATAGAAGTGTTACTTGATGAAGAAAAGCAATATCTACCACTTGAAACACGCAATTATTTGCGTAAAATTATGTCTATGTCTCTTACATTCTCAAACGCACATGAGTTAAAACAAGCTGATAAAGAATATATGCTTAATCGCGGAGCGGGTGATTCTCTTGTGATTGTAAATGTAAAAGCTGGAAATTCACTTGCAAATATCGCAAAGGGTGCAAATATGAAAGTTGATGATTTATGGTATTATAATCGCCATTTTAAATATGATTTTGTGCCATTTTCACAAAAGGAATATCAAGTATATTTGCCTTATGAAAAATTAAGCTATTTTAAACAGCATTTTAAAAATGCACTTGATACGCGACCGCGTTTTACAACATATAAGGTGAAAAAAGGCGATAATCTCTCAAGTATTGCAAGGAAACATAATACAAGTGTTGATAGAATAAGACAATTAAATGGATTAAAATCAAATGCACTCATGGTAAATCAAACGCTAAAACTTCCCGCACTAAACACACAACAAAGCATTCAAAAGGGAAGCACAACAGCAGTAAATATCAAGCAGATGAAAACCAAAAAAATCACTAGGAGCTAAATTGCATTTTTTACACAAACATATTTGTATAGCAACGACATTAGGCGGTATTATTTTGTTTAACGCATGTGCCCCAGAGAGTAAGTATAATGGTGGCAATGGTGCATTGCGTAGTTATGAATCAATGGATGCTTATGGCAATAACACCATTAAATATAGGCAAGACTACACACAGCCTACACAATCAAGCTTTAGTAGCACCCTTGTAGCAAATGATAGAGACAATATTAGACAAACACCGCAAAATAATAGAGCCACACAGCAGCACACTACAAGCAAAAAGGGCACAAAATCCACACAAACAAATCAAGCAAATACATATTATGAACCACCAGTAAAGGGCGATGGTAGTTTTACACCTACACAATCGCTTTTAGGTGGAATGCGAGATAGTGAAGCAATACAAAGGGCTACTATGCGTCCCTACACCGTGCGGGGTAAGACTTACCACCCACACCCTGTAAAAGTCGGCGATACATTTGATGGTATAGCAAGTTGGTATGGACCAGATTTTCACGCTAAGGCTACTTCAAATGGCGAAACCTACAACATGCACGCACACACCGCAGCCCACAAAACTTTCCCTATGAATACAATCGTTAAAGTCTATAATAAAGACAATGGCAAAACCACTGTGGTAAGGATAAATGATAGGGGACCATTTGTTGAAGGACGCATTATTGACTTATCAAATGTCGCAGCACATGATATTGCTATGGTTGGCAAAGGTATTGCAAATGTGCGAGTTGAGGTAGTAGGCTTTGGTGGAGATTTAGTCCATAATACACCACCAAAAGATTCCAAACCGCAAACAACGCCCAAACAGACCACACAACAACAAGTAAAACATACAGAATCTAGCCCACAGCCACCAAAAGAACAATACACTGCACCACAGCAGCAAAATACAATCTTAAAGCCAAGACAAAATACGCAAGTAACACATACAGAATCTATACCGCAAGAACCAACAACGCACGCAAAATCTACAAGCACAAACCAAACAAGCAATACCACACAAACCCATAGTAACACCGAAAGCACAGATACTTACACTATGCCTACACAAGATTCTAAAACACAAAGCATAAACTCACAAAATACACCACAAACAGAATCTAGTAATACAAATCAAACAAGCAATGTAGCAAATAGTCCAAAAGTAGAAAACAAAGAAATAGATTCCACACCCTTTGAAATCAGTGAAGAAGAATTACCAGAATTTGAAGATACAACACAAAGTAAAACTAAAGAAGCAAAACATGAAACAAAGCCACAACCAACAAAAGATGAAACCCTAGATTCTGCTTTTGTCGGCATTACCCCAAAACATATTGATAATACAGAATCTATAAAAGACATAGATGAAGCTATGCAAAGGCTAAAAGATTCCACAGAGAATCTTGCTAAAAAAGCACAAAATGAGATAAAAAACCAAGCAAAAGAAGACACACAAAGCACACAGCAAACACCACAGACTAAAATAGATTCTAAAGTGGAAAATACAGAATCTAAAAAGCCTAGCCATGCAGATTCTAAACAAATAGATTCTAATAACACTGCGACAAGTGATACTAAGCCAAGCGACACGAAAGCAAGTAATGTTAAAGCAGATGATACTAAGACAAATAATATTAATAAAGGTAATTTTATGATTTCACTCAATGTTTTTAGTGATGAAAATAGAGCTAAATCATTCAAAGATGATAATCAAAGCATAGTAAAAGACACGAATTATTCAATCGATATTGTGCCAACTGATAAGGGCTATCGTGTCGCTTTGCGTGGATTTAAAACCTATGATGAAGCAAAAGCCTTTATCGCAAAGCATGATATAAAAGGCTATGTTGCCCAAGAGAGTAAATAAGATTCTAAAACAAATAAAAAGGATTCTAGTGAATAATGCTTATTACAATATGCTAATCATGTCTGGACCATCTGGGGCTGGAAAAAGCACATTAACAAAGGTTTTGCAGACAGAAATACCAAACTTCTATTTCTCTATATCCACTACCACAAGGAAGCCAAGGGAAAATGAGATACACGGCAGAGAGTATTATTTCAGCACAAAGGAGGCCTTTAAAGAAGGTATTAGTAAGGGTGAGTTTTTAGAGTATGAAGAGGTGCATGATAACTTTTATGGCACAAGCATAAAGCCGATAGAAAAAGCCATACAAGAAGACAAATTTATTCTCTTTGATGTCGATGTAAGGGGGTATAATAGCATTAAAAAATACTATCCACTTGCAAAATCTGTATTTATCACGCCCAAAAATCTACATGTTTTAAAAGATAGGCTTTGCAAAAGGGGGACTGATAGCGATGAAGTGATACAAAAACGACTTTTTAATGCGAAAGAAGAGTTAAAATACGCAAATACTTTTGACTATTTGCTAATTAATGATAATATGAGAAATTCTAAAAAGGCTATTTTACATATCGCAAAAAGTCTTATGTTTGCAAACCATGAGACAAAGATACAAGCCTTATTAGCACAATATGCTTTATAGCTAAAGCAATAGTAAAAGGTTGAAGACATAAAGGAGAAATAATGGGAAGCATGAGTATATGGCATTGGCTTGTAGTATTACTTGTAATTGTTTTATTATTTGGTGCAAAGAAGATTCCAGAACTAGCAAAAGGGCTTGGTAGTGGTATCAAAACCTTTAAAAAAGAAATGGAAGACGATGATGACAAAAAGGTAGAACAAACTAGTAGCGAAGCTAAACCGCAGCAAAAGAGTGAAAAAAAGCCAGAAGTTATAGAAGCCCAAGTTATAGAATCTAGTCCAACTATCCAGCAAAAGCAAACCGAGAAAATATAAACGGAAAGCTATAATGTATTACAAAGTAAAAGAATTTCTAACAGAAGCTACGAAAGCCTATCTATCATCAATAGGTCGCACAGATATCGTAGTCCAGCAAGGCACAAACAACGCCTTAAATCAAAAGAAAATTTCATCAAAGCATAATGCAAATATCAGTCAAGATTCCATAATAGAATCTAAAACAGAATCCAAGAAAGATTCCAGCAGCTCACAAGAAAAAATAAATCTAATCATCGCATTAGAACACCCAAAAGATAAACGACACGGACACTTTGCAACACCGCTTTGCTTTACACTCACAAAGATTTTACGCACAAATCCAAAAGTATTAGCACAGAGTTTGCAAGACTTTTTCATACAATATGACTTAGATTCTAATAGCACTAAACCTTTTAAGAAAATGTTTTCATCTATAGAGGCTCTAAATGGCTATTTAAATCTCACTCTCACGCATAGTTTCCTTACATATATGTTAGAAGTAGCATTACAATCACCAAAAGACTTTGCAAAAGGTGAGTGCAAAAACACAAAGATTCTACTTGAATATGTAAGTGCGAATCCAACAGGACCACTTCACATAGGACATGCACGCGGGGCGATCTTTGGGAGTGTGCTGCAACGCATAGGAAAGCGACTAGGCTATGATATAAAGGGTGAATATTATATCAATGATGCAGGTAGTCAAATTGATATGTTGGCCTTATCTGTCTATAATAGTGCGGCAAAGATTCTAAACTTAGAATCTCTTAGTGGTGAAGTGTATAAGGGAGAATATATTGATTCTGTCGCACAAGATGCGATTAAGCATTTTGGAGAGAGTTTTTTCCGCACAACAGATTCACAAAAAACAGATATTTTACAAAAGATAGGACTATACGCAAAAGACATGATGCTAGAAGTAATTAAAGAGAATCTAGCTTCTTTATCCATTGACTTTGATTATTTTGTGAGTGAAAAAGAGTTATACACAAGATTTGATGACACGATGAAAACCCTAGAAGCACATAATGCCCTTTTACACCAAAATGGTGCAATATGGCTGCAATCAACACTCAAGGGCGATGAAAAAGACAGGGTTTTAGTCCGCGATAATGGTATGCCAACCTACATGGCAGGGGATATAATCTATCATAAAGACAAGTTTGATAGAGATTATAATCACTACATTAACATTTGGGGTGCTGACCATCATGGCTATATAGTACGCATTAAGGCAAGTATTGATTTTTTAGGATTTGATTCTAACAATCTAGAAGTATTACTCGCACAAATGGTAAGCCTTTTAAAAGATGGGCAACCTTATAAAATGAGTAAAAGAGCGGGAAATTTCATTCTCATACAAGATGTGGTAAATGATATTGGCGCAGATAGCTTAAAGTTTGTATTTTTGAGTAAGAGCCTTGATACGCATTTGGAGTTTGATGTGCAGGATTTAAGTAAAGAAGATTCTTCAAATCCCGTGTTTTATATCAATTATGCAAATGCTAGAATCCATACTTTACTAGAAAAATCCAACCTATCACTTGAAGACATAAACAAAACAGACTTAAGCACTTTATTAGATAGTAATGATTCCTTAGGGCAAGATAGCATGCAGCTAATACTACAAAGTTTAGGGCTTTTTTATGTGCTAAATCAAAGTTATGAAGAGAGGGCATTGCAAAAACTATGCGAATACCTAAAGAATCTCGCAAAATCTTTTCACACATTCTACAACGCACATAGAATCTTACAAACCCAGCATGAAGCAGGGATTCTAAAAATATTCTTACTTGTATCCCTAAGCCTTACAACAGGCTTTAATATGCTAGGCATTAATATTAAGACTAAGATGTAAGAAGCAATCATGTTTTGCTATATTTTATAGCATATATCTTATCCGCAATGTTGCGATATACTTTTTTTGTTAAAGCGTGTATCATAACTACACGCTTTGTGTGCTGTGTGCTTGTGGCAATAGACTATAAAAACCAAAATATTACCCCCTTTATATCTTAAAAATCACGATTTTTGGTTATACTTTAGATTCCAAATGATAATAGGCGAGGAATATATGAAAAAGGTTAGTGTTAATATCTTTGCTTTCTTAATGGCATTGCTTTTAATCGCTTGTGCCGGGCAGTCTAGCGTAGATAAAGACGATGATAAAGAAGGTGTAGCAGAAGAAATTGCCGCTTTACATGCAGAGATGAATAAACTACATGGTAAAACTTCAGGCTATTATGCGAATGTTGCCATAGCAGACGAAGAGTATGATAAGGCTTATGGTCTTCATTACAAAGAGTGCAAACTTGGCTCAGTCATTGAATGCTTAAATGCCTATTATATTGGGGAAGAAAGGGCATTAAGTAACTATGATAGTGCGGAGTTTGCAGAAGATCTTACAAAAAGCATTGTAAAGAATGGAAAAGCGTGTAAAAAAGGTGAGAGTTTGGGCTGTGTGAATCTCTTTTTTGCATTTGAAGCCTTAGATGATAACAACGAGTTTTTAAAGCAAATTATCGCACCATCTCTAAAACATTATAATGATGAAATGATCGTAGATAAAGCATTAAACCTTACAAAAAAAGAGTGTGAGAGAGATGATGCGACCTCATGCTTTTTTCATGCGCGCATGTTGCGTATAATAGACCATTATGCTGATGTTGATTATTTTGTAACAAAGGGACTTGATTTGGGCTATGCTATTGCGCCCTTTGTAAGACTTCCTATGCAATCACCTCAAACCATCGATTATTTTAAACGCTCTTGTGCGTTAAATGAAGCCATGTCATGTCGCTATGTTGCATACTGGTTTGATAAATATGAAAATAATAAAAACTTAGCAAAAAGCTTCTATCAAAAGTCATGCAAGCTAGGCTTACAAGTAGCTTGTGATGAAATGGGTAAAACTTCTAAAGCCACGCAACAAGCAGATGAAGTTGGTGCTCCAGTTATTAAACGCAGATAATTACTAGAAAATAGATTCTATATAAATGAATGCGGATTTATACCGCTATATTAGGGAATCTAGATTCTATAAGCAAAGATTAATCTAGTATAACAGAATCTTTATAAGTTAGCAAAAGATTAGCTTTATAAGCCAAATATTACAAAAGGAAGAATATGAATCATCAACATAGCCCAATAAATATTGACATAAAACCACAGATTGATTATCCATGTATATGGCGTTATCGTGTGATAGGTTTTAGTAAAGAAATTGTGCTAGAAGCGATTGAAAAAGTCTTTATGGGTAAGGCAGATATTGCCCCTGTGGAGCATATCTCAAGTCATGGTAAATATGTCGCGCTTAATTGCTCGATTGAAGTAAAAGATGATAGTGAGAGGCTTGCGTATTTTGATGGTTTGACAAAGCAGCATGACATTATTATGGTGATTTAGTTTAGGATTTATATGATTGCAAAGATTTTAGCTGGGTTTTATCTACTTCTTGTTGGGGTTTGCATAGGTGGCATTGTTGTTGCAAATATTTCAGAATCTATTATTATGAGTATAGATATAGTGTTTAGGAATAATGATTTTAGCACCACGCTTATCACAAAATATGATCAAGGCATTATTCTCGCACCCATACTTTTGCAGGTTGGATATATGCTTGTTTTTGCAGCTATTTTTATGCTATTGTATGAAACGATGAGCTATAGATTTCAAAAAAGCACCTTTTTTGTATGGGCTTGTAATGTGCTAAATGCTATCCTTATGTTTTTATTTGGCTTGTTTTATGCACCAAACATTGCAAAGATCTTCAATGAAGAGCCAAAAGTTATGGCAAGTCCAGATTCAGAATCTTTTTTAAATCAAAGTGAGCTTATACTAAAATTATTGCTTGCCACTTTACTCATTGCCTTTTTTGCACGCATTATTCTTATGCATAAAAGGGGTGTAACCGAGTTAAGACCAACCAAACAAAAAGATGATAAAAAACCACAATAGCTATAACCATGTATCACAGCCCAATAAGTCTTAATCCATGAACGATACACAATCACATAAGAAAAAATCTATTATTATATACCTTGTTTTTATTATCACAGCCCTTATACTCAGTGTCTTTTCATGGTATTACATTGAAAAAGATTCTAAAAACAAAGATATTAATCCTTTGTCTCTAGACTCGCAAACTATGCAACACTTACAAATAAACGAAGCCCTACCCATACATATCCAAACACATATAGAATCTACAACAGCAAACAAAAACCCTAAAGATTCAAAACAGCTAGATTCAGCAAGCTTTAATAATGAGAGTAATCATATATCAGCACAAATAGATTCTAATAATTGCCATAATGCAAAATCCACTTTTTGCCACGACTTGCAAAGCCAAGCATCTAGCATAGAAACTAAGCAAAATTTAGATTCTAATAATTGTCATTTTGAGTATAGCAAAAATTCTAACACAGATTCTAAAAGTAATATGTTGCCTAGCAACAACAAAGATCTTGCCCACCCTTGCAGAAATGATAAGTCTCCAAACTCCATAAAAAATAGCGACAAAACAACCACAACATACACCAAAAATCCACAAAGATTCTACAAAAAGCCAAAGGTTGTAATAATCATTGATGACCTAGCAAACAAAAAAGATATAAAAAACTTTCAATCGTTACATTTAAAGCTAACGCTATCGCTTTTTCCAAAGCAATTTTTCAGCAAAAATAACCCAGATATTGCAAAAACACTTGAATTTTACATGATACATTTGCCACTTGAAGCACATAATTTTGAGCAACAAGGCGTTATAAATTTACGCATAGGCGATAGCCTCCAAACAATAGAATCTCACATCGCACAAATTAAAAAAGATTTTCCAAAATTAGCCTATATTAATAATCATACAGGCAGCCGCTACACAGAAAGCAGGGAAGATATGCAGAAATTATTGCAAGTCCTTGCTAGACATAAAATTAGCTTTGTAGATTCTCTAACGACTTCAAAAAGTGTTGCTGGAAAACTTTTAAAAGAACAACATAAAATCCATATCGCACGCAATGTGTTTTTAGATAACCAAGCAAATGTTGCCTCCATTGCTAAACAACTGAATACAGCATTAAAAATCGCAGATAAACAAGGCTATGTCATCGCGATAGGACACCCAAAGCAAGCAACCTATCAAGTATTAAAAGAATACAAAGAAATATTATTAAATGATTATGAAATGCTTTATATAAACGAGCTTGACTTGTTACTACAAAAACACAATATAAGCGATACAAAAACGCCATTGCTAGAGTGATGATAATCTAAGAATGACTTACTATTTTGCACCTTTCTTATACTTTTGCATAAATTTTTATGTTATGATAATACCACAATTTCAAATACACGGCATTGCAATACTATTTGGTTTAAAAGTTGTCAATATACAAAATTAGAGGTATTAATGGGTGATTATAAGATTGTAGAGCTTACCTGTGGATTAGGCAATCAAATGTTTCAATACGCCTTTGCAAAAGCATTGCAAAAACACCTACAAGTGCCAGTTTTGCTTGATAAAACTTGGTATGATACACAAGATAATTCCACACAACTTAGCTTAGATATTTTTAATGTTGATTTAGAGTATGCCACAAACACACAGATAGAAAAGGCAAAAGCTAGAGTTTCGAAGCTACCCGGTCTTTTAAGAAAGATGTTTGGTTTGAAAAAACATAATATTGCATATAGTCAATCTTTTGATTTTCATGATGAGTATCTTTTGCCAAATGATTTTACATATTTCAGTGGATTTTTTCAAAACGCAAAATATTTAAAGGGACTTGAGCAAGAATTAAAAAGTATTTTTTATTATGATTCTAATAACTTTAGTAATTTTGGTAAGCAACGATTGGAGTTAATATTACAGGCAAAAAATAGCATTTTTATCCATATTCGCAGAGGCGATTATTGCAAAATAGGTTGGGAACTCGGTATGGACTATTACAAAAGAGCAATACAATATATTATGGATCGTGTGGAAGAACCAAAATTTTTTATATTTGGTGCAACCGATATGTCATTTACTGAGCAATTTCAAAAAAATCTTGGATTAAATGAAAGCAATTCGGTAAATCTTAGTGAAAAAACAATTACTCAAGACAATCAGCATGAAGACATGTTTCTCATGCGTTATTGCAAACATGCTATACTGGCGAATAGTTCTTATAGCTTTTGGAGTGCATACTTAAATAATGACGCAAATAATATCGTCATAGCCCCAACTCCATGGCTTTTAGACAATGACAATATTGTTTGTGATGATTGGATAAAAATTTCTTCAAAATAAAGGATAATAATGAAATACTCATTAAAACGATTTTTACAAAATATCATTTATCTTGCAAGGTATAATTTAAAGGATATCAATAATAATTCTTTGGTATATATGAAACATAGGATTAATTTTGCAGCTAAACTTCGAAATGAGATAAAAAATGACTTTGATATATTGAAACCACCGCGAGTAAAAAGTGCTGCTGACACCATGAAAGAATTGGTAAATACGAATAAAAGTATTATTCGTTTTGGGGATGGTGAGTATATTATCATGGGGGGGGGGGGCATTCTTTTCAAAGAATACAATAAAGAATTAGCGGATAAGTTATCAGAGATTTTTTTATCTGATTATGATCTT
>NZ_FZMS01000031.1 GCF_900198365.1 Helicobacter bilis
ATAAGCCAGAAGTTGCGAAAATTAACCCGCAATCTGTCATTTTGAGCGAGAGCGAAAAATCTATAAACCCACACACAGAATCTAACACCCAAATAAATAAGGATTCTGTCATGTTGAGTGCGAAGCACGAAACATCTAACCTTTTTGCAAGTAAAGATGTTTCGACTTTTTCAAAGTCTCAACATGACAATATAAAAGACACAGATTTACTAAAAAATCTATATGGGAACAATAAAGAAACAAATCTATACGCAAATATGGAATCTAATCCAAACATAAAAGCACAAGAAAAGGCTTTAAATAATGAAATAGATTCTAATTTCACATACACAACACAAGAAACAAAGGGCATAAGAGATTTAAGGAATGATTTAAAAGAAGCATTAATGCCTTATCTTAATAAAGAAATAGTTAATAAGGAAACGGGCATAATCGCACAAATCTCTACAACAGGGTTAAGCAAAATATCAAGCAAAAAAGCAGTGGATAAAAGCATAGCAAATGGCTTTACACGAGATGAACACTTTAAAGTAGCACAAGATTTAAAAAGTTTATTTGAAAATAGTAAATTAAAAGAATCACACGCAGATACAAAGGCACGAGATGAAATACAGGCGGTGCACAGATTTACAAAATCTTTACAAATAAATGGAAGTCAAGCCGAAGCAAAAATTACGCTATTTGAAAATAATCAAGCAGGAAATAAGATTTATAGCTTAGAATTGGAGGAATTAAAATCTACTTCCTTAAGCCCTAGCGCGCCCCAAACTAAAGCAGAAGTAGCAGATAAAGCTCAGTCCGTTGGAGGAGACGCAAACCCAATCAATATTGCTAAATCTGATACCGACATTATACCACAAAAGCTAACAGAACGCATAAAAAACGATTTGGATTCTAACGATTATGCAGAAATGCTAAAAAGTTTAAAGCAATTAGAAAATAAACAAGCAGAGATTGATACATTTACAAATGAAGCCAACTTAATACTCAACACTTTAGAAAAGCAAGAGACAGAGAAATATGAAGAAATAGTAAGTGCTTTATTTGATAAATATCCAATAATGAAAGAGTTTTACAATGAAAGAGATATAAATACACATATCTATTTTAAAGACTCTAAAAACAAGTTTTTAGAGCGATACAACACGCAATATGATTTCTTTACTTTAGATGAAAAAGCCTTTTTAGCTAAATATCCAAATTTTACTCAACAAGACTATAAGGAAGCTACAACACAGAATCTAAAAGCCTTAAAAGATAAAAATGTAAGCATAAATGAATATGTCTCTTTTGCTAAAGAATATATGGATATTGTAAATAATCCTGTTTTTGAAAAGATGTCAAAAGAAATTGATTCTGTAAATAAAAAATATTGGGATACTCACTTTGAGATGAGTGACCAACGGAATTCTAAAGTAAATGAAATCATTGCCATACTTAAAAAGGATATTGACTCTATTGATATTGCAAACAAGGCAGATGTTAACATTGATAATTTCCATAAATTAGGCAGATACCTTGCATTTATGAAGCAGCCTGAATTTGGATTTGTTAAAAAACTGACATTCACAAAAACTGGGTTTTTTGGAAAATTTTTAGAACAGACAGATATAAAACAACGAGAACTTTTAGGCAAATTATTATCAGTAGAAAAACTTTTAGAGAAAACAGGAAAAGCTAACAGAGTTTTACAAGATAGGCTTTTCACTGTATTTAGGTTAATGCGAGGGGAAGAGTTACTAGATAGAGAGATAAAAGATGTACCATTAGCAAGAGAGCTGATAGAAAAACAGCTAAACATTAAACCTATAAAAGAATTTGGCACAAACTATGCAGAACATTATCATAGCGGCGAGTCTGCTATACAAAAACTCATAAATGAAGCACAAGCACATAAAGAAAGCGGAGCTAAAGGCGAGTATAAAGGACAAGTAGCAGGAGCATTTCATAGAGATGACATTGGGGATATAACTTTAGCGTGGGGAGAGAAAGGCACGGGCAAAAGTGATGGCTGGGGATTATCAAAAATTATAGAGTATCACCCTGAAGTGTTAGATAAATTGGATAAATTGATACAAGATTTACCCATTGTAAAGGAAACTGAAAATAGATATAAGCTAGATAATGGCGACTTTTTTATAAGCATTAGAAAAGATTTTGAGGGACAAAAACAAAACTGGGTATTAACAGCCTTAGAAAGAGATGAAAGCATTGCTAGACGCAGGACGGACTTGCCTAGCTCACAAAGTGAAGCTGAAAAGACTACTTCAGCAAATGCTGACGACATTATACCACAAACCCCAAAAGATAATAACGACCCATTAAAAACTTTTGAATATTTTAAAGATGACTTTATTAAAGCTTATCCCAAAGCACTAGAATTTCACGATGGACACATGCCAATGGCAAATTATCTCTCACACTATGCAAAAGAGGAAATACAAGAAGCAAACAAAGCCTTATTCAACACTGCAAAAGATGAGTTTAGTCATGTATTAAAAGACATAGGATTGAAGAAAGATGAGGTAAAACAAGGGCTAGATCACGCAAATAAATATGATGTTGAATATTCTCTGCCAAAAGTAAGAGAATATTTAGATTATGCAGAAAAGAATTATAATACTTTGTTACAAGAACAACAAGTCTTAGCACAAGGCTTAATAAACAAAAAAACAAGACATGCTAAACGCATATGAAAGCAAGATGCCACAAAGCAAAGAATTAGAGAGAAAATATAATTTAATAGCTAGCTTTTGATAACAATGCAAAAGCTTTAGTAAGTGATGAATACAACTTACTAAAAGGACTTGTTGATGAACTCTATAAGCCACAAACCCCACAAGAAATCATAAAACAAGCAAAGGCAAGTGGAAAAAGTGTAGATGAAACAAAAGAGTTAATATATAAAGCATAAGAAATTAGAATCTAAAAAACCTAGATTTTAAATCTTTTTAATAATAAGCTATAATCACACTTTTATTTTCTTTAAATATCTACATATTAATTCACTAAAGGAATCTAATGTCTCTTCTCACAAATGCAGTGGTGCTATCTGTGCTTGTTATGGCGGTGTTGTGCGTTTTACGATTAAATGTTTTGCTATCTATTATTATAGCCGCGCTTGTGGCTGGGTGGCTATCTCCACTACCTTTAGAATCTTTGCCTTTAGAATCTTTAAATGAGACTTCACACACTTCGCTCTGGCAATATTTCCTGCTTAAAACTACTGCAACGGGTGAGATTTTCACTAAAGGTATGGCAAGTAATCTCAATATCGCATTAAGCTATATCTTGCTAGGTGGCATTGCCGTGGCGATTTCTCGCACACATTTAATGACTTTTTTGTTATCTGCCATTGCGAATGTGATAAGTAATAGAAAATTTGTTTTTATCCTTAGCATTGCCCTTATTGCGTGTTTTTCACAGAATCTTGTGCCGATCCATATCGCTTTTATCCCCATTCTTATCCCCCCGCTTCTAAGCCTTATGAATCGCTTGAAAATTGATAGACGCGCTGTCGCTTGTGCGCTTACTTTTGGGTTACAAGCCCCTTATGTAACGCTTGGTGTGGGCTTTGGGCTGATTTTTCACACGACTATTAGTGAGCAGATGAAGGCAAATGGTATGCCTGTAAGTCTTGGTGAAATTAGCTTTGTGATGTGGATTGGTGGGGTGGCTATGCTGCTTGGGCTGCTTTTTGCGGTGTTTGTGCTGTATGCAAAGCCGCGTGAATACGCACAAAAAGAGGAATGCTCTATGGGCGATGCGAGTATGGGTTGGCGTGAATATGCGACACTTTTTGGCATTATCGTGCTTTTTGTCGTGCAGCTCGTTACGCATTCTCTCGCTATTGGGGCGTTTACTGGGCTTATGTGTATGATTGTGCTACGAGGGGTTAGATGGAGCGAGATAGATTCTGTTATGGAGGGTGGGCTAAAAATGATGGCGTTTATTGCCTTTGTTATGCTTGTGGCGGCTGGATATGGGGAGGTGCTGCGTGCAAGTGGAGAAGTGCAGAATCTCGTGCAAGTGGTGGCAAACTTCACACATCAAGTCGGCGATGGTGCTATGAATACTATCGCTTCAAATGGACTAGATTCTAATGCGACTATGGCTTCAAATCCTGCGACTTTAGATTCTAATGGAGCGTCTTTATGGGCGAAATTTATAGGGGCGAGTTTAATGCTACTTGTGGGGCTTTTAATCACCATTGGCATTGGGACGAGCTTTGGGACGATACCCATTATTGCGGCAATTTATGTGCCTTTTGGAATCTCGCTTGGCTTTAGTGTCCCTGCGATAATTCTGCTTATTGGCATAGCTGGGGCGTTGGGCGATGCGGGAAGTCCTGCGAGTGATAGCACTTTGGGTCCTACTTCTGGACTCAATATGGACGGACAGCATAATCACATTTATGATACTTGTATCCCCACATTTTTTGTGTATAATATCCCGCTTTTAGTCGCTGGGGTGATTGGTGCGATGATGCTTTAGGGGATAGTATAAAGACACTTTAAAACATATTGGTAATTTTTATAACCATGAAATTAAGATTTAATCACAAAACAAAATAGCTATTCCTAGTAAATAAAGTTTAGGTATAAAACTTCTTTATAAAAGTGTATAATTGCAGTTATTTTGAGTTATTAAAAAGGAGTTTCTATGGCAGATGCAATAAGGATTCTATTTGGTGTGAGTGATACAGATGAATGTCGCAAGGCTATCCCAACGATTATAAAGCTTTTTGCAAGACGCAGTGAGATTGAGCTGACACTGCTGCATGTTACACCTGAAACGATTGTTTTAGCAGAAAGTGGCATTGTGGATTATGCTTCACTAGAGCATGTGCAAGAAGAAGAGTCTCATGCGATTTTGCAAGAGTTTGCAAAGGTCTTTAATAATGAAGGCATTGCGTGTAAAAAGATTCTAAAAAATGGGAATCCTATTGATGTTGTGCTTGAGATTGCGGATCAATATGATTTGCTTGTGATTGGGGCTAGTGAGTCTTCAATTCTTCATAGAATCTTTAATTCTCATCAAAATGGCTTTATAAACTCATCACCTATACCGGTTTTAGTAGCAAAATAGCTAAACTTGATTTTGCATTAATTAGGGCAGGGTGATAAGATTCTGAGGTTATAGAATCTTGCTTGAGCGTAGGGCGATAGTAAAGAAGCACGAATTTTAGCAACATAATAAAATCAAGTTAAACACATAAAACAAGTTAAACTTTAAGGAATATTTTGGCAAAAGTATATTTTAAAACCTTTGGTTGTAGAAGTAATCTCTATGATACACAAGTAATGATTAGCAACCTTAAAAACCATGAAATCGTAGCAAGTGAAATAGAAGCAGATACGATTATCATTAATTCCTGCACGGTAACAAATAAGGCTGATAGGGAAGTGCGTGGGTATGCAAGAAAGTATAGCAGTGAGGGAAAAAAGGTGCTTTTTACAGGTTGCGGAGTAAAGCACTCTGGTGAGAATCTGTTTAATAATGGGCTTGTAAATGGGGTGTTTGCACATAGTCATAAAGAGAGTATTAATGACTTTTTATCAAGTGAAAATCGAGTATTTTTGCCAAAAGAGCGGGTAAATAAGCATATTGATACCACGCTTTTGCCTAGAGTTGTGGGGAAGGTTAGGGCGTTTATTAAGATTCAAGAGGGGTGCAATTTCGCGTGTAGCTATTGCATTATACCAAGCGTGCGTGGGAGTGCCAGAAGCTTTAGTGAAGCCCATATACTAGACCAAATTAAGATTTTGGAGCAAAGTGGCGTTACAGAAGTGATACTAACAGGCACAAATATCGGTAGCTATGGGCTTGATACAAAGACGCATATTGCGACACTTATACGAAAGATACATGATATTTCTGGTATTTTACGCATACGATTAGGCAGCCTTGAGCCAAGTCAAATTGACTCTGCTTTTTTAGAGATTCTAGAGTTAAATAAGCTAGAGAGACATCTGCATATAGCCCTGCAGCATACAAGTGAATCAATGCTAAAGATTATGAATAGAAAGAATACTTTTGAGCGTGATTTAGAGCTTTTTAATGCGATTGCAAGTAAAGGTTTTAGTTTAGGGACAGATTATATTATAGGGCATTATGGAGAGACAAAAGAGATTTTTGATGAAGCGATATGTAATTTAGAAAAACTGCCCCTAACGCATATCCACCCCTTTATTTATAGCCCTAGATTTGGCACAAAATCAGCGAAAAATGAATTGAAATTAGCACAAGTAAAAGGCGATGTGGCAAAAGAGCGTTTGCGTAAAATCACAACGATAACGCAGAGAAAAAATCTAGTCTTTAGACAGAATCTTAAAAAGCCTTTAAGCGTATTGATAGAGGGTAAAAAGGCGATAAAAGAGAGAGATTCTAGCTATTTTGTGGGCTTAGATGAGTATTTTAATAAGATGATATTGCCTATTAAAGATGACTTAGATTTAAAGGGCAAGTGGGTGAGTGTCGATAAATACGAGATTGCGGAGCGGTATAATGTCGGGCTTAATTATAGTGTGATGCAGGGTTAGTGCATGATTTTTGGTATTGACTTTGGGTTAAAGCGACTTGGTGTGGCAAAAGTGGTGCAAAATATCATTATGCCTTTAGCCCCTATCATGCGGAAAAATCGCAATCAAGCAAGTAGAGATTTAGCCAACTTGCTATTAGCACATGAAAGCGATATGAGTAAAATCACGCTTGTAGTTGGTATGCCTTGTGATTTAGGTGGTATGGAATCTGATTTAGATACAGAATCTAGCGGAGCAGGGCGACATGAAGTCATGCGAAAAAGGATTAGCCATTTTCTTAGCCTTATTGATTTTAGCGGAGAAGTGGTCTATATCGATGAGTCATATAGCAGTAAAGAGGCAGATGAAAGACTGCTTGATAGGGGATATAATAAACGGAAAAATGCACGAAAAAATGGTGTGCTAGATAGCATTAGTGCATGTGTGATTCTAGAGCGATATTTAGAAAGGATTAATTCTTTATCCCATAAAAAAGAAGATAAGCAGAATAGGGCAGGGTGCGAGTCTATTGATATAGAATCTAGTATGCTAGAAAATCGCGTAATAGAAAATTGTAAAGTAGAATCTAGCTTATTGGAATCTAGAGTATTTGAAACTAGTGTGCTTGAATCTAAAGATATGGAATCTAAGCATACAGAATCTAAAAATGAAAATTGCCTTACAAATCCATTACAAACTAAAAATGCTAATGGGGTAGGGGGAAATGAGAATTTAGAATAAATAAAAGTTAGTGTTGATCAATATTTGTATGCTTATATGATATTGAGTGTAGTTTATTATTTTCTTGTTTTACTTAAGACTTTGCATTCTATTTTTGATATAATTTTGTTTTTTATAAGGTGGATTTATGCAGGGTAAAATTCTTGGTTTAGGTGTTATCCGTGATGATGATGGCAGTAGATATTCATTTAGCTTAGATGATATTGTGAATTTAAGTGAATATAATTCACACAATCTTGCTGGGTATCAAGTGGATTTTGAAATCGATGAAGAGAATAAGGCAAAAGATATTTTCATACTTAATAAAGCTTCATTTTGGAGTAGAATAGCACAAGATGATATAAAAAGCATAAGAAGAAATTTTCTTATCGCTTTATCGCTCTATTTTTTATCGAATCTGTTTGGCTTTGTATCACTTATGGAATATAAAAAGTCTGGTTTAGAAGATACTACGATATTTGATATTTTAAACAATACATGCCTTATTTTTGGTTATTTGTTTTGGCTATTTGCTACAATCGGCTTAAATCGTGCAAGTGGTAGTAAGACATTATTAAGAAATCTTATAATATCTTTTGTGATACTCATATTAGTAGTTGCTGCACTTTTAATAATAACACCATTAATTGCAAATTGGCTGATTAATAATAGAGATTGGGATACTACTTTATATATAATGTTTGTGGGTTTTGTAATTACTACATTTATTTTTTTTATTTTTATATATACGGGAATTAGCTTTTATTATAGAAAAGAGAAGTATCCTTTGGCTGTTTTATTTTGGAAGCTATCTTTTTGTTAAATTATTTTGGGAGTTTGGTAGAAAGGATACTGAAAAGTTTGATGTAATATCTTTTGGTATTGAATTTTGGTTGATAGTTATCTTATTTATTGTATTTGTAAGATTCAAACAAATTCGCAAACGCACAGAAAGCGATAAAATACCTTGGTTTTGATAGATTCTAGATTTTTGGATACTTCGCCTAAAGACTTGGTATGACAACATGCTGGATTCTAAAATTTTACCACTTTTGTGGGTCCACAAACTTAATATCTAGAATCTCAACTTCACTAAAATAGAAAAATAACCACAATCTCCCCAAAGATTCCAAATCTCCCAACAAAACACAAGTTTTTACCAAGCCTACAAAACATAGTTATGCAAAATAAAAAGCCCTAAGTTTTGCGCTACGAGAGCGTTTGTTTTGTGCGATTTCTTTGCTATCTGCTATGAGTGGTTTTTTATAAAGTGAGAATCCTTTGGCATGATTATTCCCGCAAGTGCATTTAAAGCTTGTGGTATCGCATATACAGCTTTTTGCAAATTGCTTAAAAGATTCCTTAATCATTCTGTCTTCAAGTGAGTGAAAAGAGATTACGCAAAGCAAAACTTCATGTAGATTTTGACATGAATGAAGCAGACTTTTTAGCTGTCCTAATTCATCATTCACAGCAATTCTTAAGGCTTGATAGATAAGCGTTGCTGGGTGGATTTTGGCTTTTGAATGCAGTTTTAATGCGATATTTTGCAAGCTATCAGCAGTTATTTTGCCCTTTTGACGCTCTTGCATGATAAGATTTACTAGCTTTTTATACTCCCTTATCTCACCATAGTTTTTAAAAATCTCTTCTAACTCATATTTACTATAAGTATTTACAATCATATCCGCATCTAAACTCTGCGTCCTATCCATACGCATATCAAGCTTGTTTGAATGGAAGCTAAAACCACGATCAATAGAATCAAGCTGATATGAACTCACGCCAATATCCGCTAAGATTCCACAAAGCTTCTTCCCATTTGCTTCTATCTCTTTGATGATTTGTGGTAGTAAAGTCGCAAAATCCCCGTGCTTAGTTTGGAATCTATCTCCAAACTTCACCATAGATTCCCTATTATACTCCAACGCATAACTATCTCTATCAATGCCTATAATATGCAGGTTTGGATACCGCTCTAATAATGCCCTACTCATGCCACCAAAGCCTAGCGTGCAGTCTATAAGCACTTCTTTATTCTTTATGAGCGACTTTTTTGCTATATAGTGTGAATGGGTAGAAAGAAAGATTCTATTAAAAGTATCAAGCACATGCTCTAGCAATACTGGGATATGTGGTGGGTTCTTTTTTTTGCATTGTTTTTCCATTTTTTAGTCTGTATTGTAAGGTATTTATGTTTAGAATCTAATTGCTTTGAATAAGGTTTAGAAACTAATTTCAATGAAATATTATCATTTTAGATTCCATATTGCTATGTTTATGATAGTTTTATTCTAGATTTTAGCATTTCCGTAAGTATTTGATATGCTTTTTTGCTGTGTTGCTAACCTCTTTTTATTTCATTAAGGACTTCTAGTTCCTTTTTAGTGCGTGATTTATGAATCTTTTTAGCAAAATTACCTCAAGGCTGGTTCTTATTCCTTGTTGTTGCATTGTTTCCTGCATTTCTATATGTTTTTATGCTACACTTACAGCTTTTAAATCACAATATGAAGAAGTCTAAACATGCAAACAACAAAACAAGCAATATGGCAAATACAAGGCAATCCACAGGTAAATAAACTCTCTCCCTTTCAGCATGAAGAAATCCTGCAGCATATAATAAACACGAAACGCAAAGACAATAAAGAAAATCCAACAATTAGCAAAAAGATTCTAAATATCGTTGGTCGCACAAATGCGAAATATAATCTCATTAAAGAGGGTGATAAGATCTTGCTTGGGCTGAGTGGCGGTAAAGATTCCATGCTACTTGCAACTATCTTTGCATATATGCAAAAACATGCACCTTTTAAGTTTGAGTTTCTTGCTATGACGATTGATTATGGCAGGGGTGGTGAGTATGAGTATATCTTTGAGTATTGCAAAAAGCTAAATATCCCCTATGAGCTTAATCGCACACAAATATTCAAAATACTTGAGAATCACAAGAAAGAAGGCACAATTTATTGCTCTTTTTGTTCGCGTATGAGACGCGGTGAGCTTTATAGCATGGCGTTAGAAAGGGGGTTTAATAAAATCGCATTAGCACATCATTTAGATGATGCCGCAGAAAGCTTTATGATGAATCTCACCTATAATGGTGCCTTACGTTCCATGCCTCCTTACTACAAGGCACAAAATGGACTGGGCGTTATCCGTCCGCTTATCTTTGTGCGTGAAAGGCAGATTATAGACTTTATCGCAAGTAATAATATCTATATCGCACCTGATTGTAACTGCCCTATAAACTGGCTACCAGAGGATAAACGACCAAAAGCTAGAGCCGCGAATAAAGAGTTATTAAAAGATTTGGAATCTAAAAATCCAAATTTATTTAAATCACTCAAAAATGCCTTTAGTAATATTCACGCACAAAGCTTTTGCGATGAAAGGTATATGGATACAGATTGATTACATAGGGTGTTAGAAGGCGAATAATCATTCAAGAGCTATAAACACATCTACCGCAGTATTGTATGGATTGGAGGCTTGTGATATATAAAGTTTGTCCCCATATTCACGACAAAAGCAATGAAAATTTCTACCTTAAACAAGTGTCAGCTGCGTAATTTTTATTTGTGTGTCTTGAGATAATGGTGGGGCAGACATTTGTGTTTCATAATTTCTATAAAGAATTTATGAGTGTTGCATAAGTATACAATGATAAGCATACAATAGACCATAAAGCAATAATGACATAGAACTTTATGTAAGAAACTTGCAAAATTTAAGAAGGTGAAATATATGCGGTTTTACAAAAACTAGTCAAGAAGCCAAGTGATGTTTTTAGCCTATAAAAAAGATTGAGCAAAACCCTGATTTTTTTATGACAATAACGGGCTAAGAGCCACTTTAATTATAGAAAGTCTGCAAAATGATGAAGTGCTGAAACGACAAGATAGAGAAGAAACTGATAATATAGAACCAAAGGCTTTAAAGTCTGCTTGATAAGGGATTTAACAAGTAGAGAGAAAACAAGTGCGTGGGAACAGCATTTGATAACAATATAGAGGAAACCACCAAAACAGTCCCGTGCTAACCATTCTGCAAAAGAGGCGAGGATCTCTTACACTCTAAAGACATTGAGACACAACAAACGCTAGAACCATAATGTAAAATTTAACTACAATGACAATCAGGCGAAAAATTTATTAGAATGACACAAAACTTCACATTTCAACAAAAGATAAGCGGGGTTTACCAATAGAGCAGTTATGGCAGAATATTTTATCGAAAGTAAGGGGTATGTTTATGCAGTTTTTTAAAATTAAAAACCCTAATTTATCTAGCAGATGAAAAACAAAAATGGAAAATAACTTATGGTGAGGAGGCTGACAGCATACTAAAAAAAGTAGAGTTAAAGATAGGTTTTTTAACAAGATTTATTTTTAAAAAGTTTTTTTTCGGAGTAGGGGGGCTATGATACTATTGTCTTGGGAACAAAGGTAAAAGGAATTTTAAATTTTGTAGTCTTTGATAGCAATCAAATCAAGTATATTGTATTGACAATAAAGGAAGCTATACAGATACAAAAGGCAATATCACTAAGACTAAACCAAAAAATAAAGAATCTACACATACCTACTTTAATGAAAACAGCCCTAATATCATGTATGCTAATCCGCAACATTTAGGAAGTGGAATAATAAGCGGGAGTGTAGCAGGAATTGAGACTGATGAGAATGGGAATATTGTAGGATTTAATCCTGCTAAGTTTGCCGCTGGATTCTTAGGTGGGGTGGTAGGAAGTAAAGCGGTAAGCAGTGGGTATAAAAGATTTTTAGAAAAGAAACCACAGCGAATAATCCCACTTATCAATAAGCAAAAATACACAGAGCCACGATTTGAAGTTACAAAAGAGCTAGAAAAAACTTATAGGAACGCACAAGTGAAACCAAACGAAAAAATAAAAGATACTTTAGGATTAAGTGGTGTTGTAAAAGGCGATTTTGTCAAACTCGCACAAAAGCACCCTGAATACTTTGCCAATCCACAAGAAGCCAAAGATTTATGCGATTATGTTTTTGAAAATGCTTTTATAGGATTACAAGCAAGTGATAAGAAACAAGCCTTAATTATCGCAAAATTGCAAGATTCTAATAATGATTATGGAAGCGTAGCATTTAGAATCCAAAACATAAATGGAGAACATAGAATTAGAAGTGTTATTTTAATGGAGCAAAAACAAGTAGATTTAAAAATACAAAATGCTAAAAAGCTAGGAGAACCCATCTTCCATTTCTGGTAAGCGGTAAGGTTAGCTACGCCTTAAGGCTCAGTCAGGTGGTGGCAGGTCTCACGAATCCTGCGTTTAGCTTTTTAGTCTTAAAAGTATAGCATAAAATGCTAAAAGAAAATATAAAAAGGGTTTAAAATGATAGACACAAAAAATCTTACTTTAAAGAAATTCCAAGAGAATTTCGATTTTATGGAATTTAAAGTCTAAAAATTGTCATGTTGACCGAAGCGAAATAGCTAATATGGAATCTAAAAACGATTTTTCGTGCTTACACACTCAAAATGACAAGAGACTAAATTCCATTTTCCACACCCTGTAAGCCCACACTCACTCAAATGCAATAAATTCTAAATTACATCAAAACAACATATAAGACATTGCAGTAAATCTTTAGCTTTATTTGCAATTTAAGAAAATAAAACTTATTTACAAATTACAATGATGAATTGCCACAATGCCACATGTTTAGCATGGGATACATTAAACACTTCATAGCTACTTTAAACTACTCTGCATTTTTTGCAATTTGTGCTATCTTTTCTACGATTTGTGGGTCTTCTAATGTGCTTACATCTTGTGTAACTGCCTCATTTCTAGCAATTGCTTTTAAGATTCTACGCATAATTTTACCGCTTCTAGTTTTTGGTAAGCCCGGCACAAATAGGGCTGCCCCAAGCTTTGCGATATTACCTATCTCTTTACTTAAAATGCGATTAATCTCTTTCATAATCTCAAGCTCTTCAGCGGTATTATCCACCACACCTTCATGCAGCACGATGTAGGCAAACAAACTCTCACCCGTGATAGAATCTAATCTACTCACACATGCACTTTCTGCGACACTTGGATGCTTTGCAATGGCAGATTCAATCTCTGCGGTGCCGATTCTATGTCCGCTAACATTCACAACATCATCAGTTCTACCTGTGATAGTGATATAGCCCTTTTCATCAATGATCGCCCCATCGCCTGAGAAATATACAGGTTTGCCATCTTTTTTCACTTGCTTAAAGTAGCTATCCACATATCTGTCTGGATCGCCCCAAATACCACGAATCATTGAGGGCCATGGCTTTGTGATACAAAGCAGTCCTTGCTCTCCGGGGGCTGCTCTTGTCCCATCTTCATGCAAGACTTCTGCGATGATTCCTGGTAGTGGCAAAGTAGCACAGCCGGGGCGAATAGGTGTAGCACCAGGTAGTGGGGTAATCATATTGCCACCTGTTTCTGTCTGCCACCATGTATCAACGATAGGGCATTTACTACCACCGATCTCTTCATAAAACCATTTCCATGCGGTAGGGTTAATAGGCTCACCCACTGTGCCTAAAACTTTTAAAGAGCTTAAATCATAATTCTTTGGCTCATTTTCTGCGTGTGAATGCAACATGCGAATGGCGGTTGGCGAAGTATAGAATTTATCTACCATATATTCTTCTATCATCTGCCACCATCTGCCATAGTTTGGATATGCGAGTGTTCCCTCATAAATAATAGTTGTAGCCCCACACGCTAAAGGACCATAAATCAAATAAGTATGCCCTGTAATCCACCCAACATCAGCGGTGCACCAAAAATTATCAGAATCTTTAATATCAAACACCCATTCCATAGTCATCTGTGCATACAAAATATAGCCCGCACTGCTATGCTGCACGCCTTTTGGCTTACCCGTGCTACCGCTTGTATAAAGCAGGAATAGCGGATCTTCTGAGTCCATAGGTTCTGGATCAAATGTGCTTTTTTCATGGGCTACCATCTCATTATATGAGTAGTCCCTGCCTATCACATAGTTTATATCGCAATCATTACGCGTTACTACAAGCACCTTTTTCACACTAGGACAGGCATTATCTTCCAACGCCTTATCTACTGCTGGTTTTAGCATATAGGGCTTTCCTTTTCTAAACGCACCATCAGCAGTAACCACTAGCTTTGCCCCTGCATCTTGGATTCTATCCCTTAATGCTTCTAGGCTAAATCCACCAAATACAACGCTATGAATAGCCCCGATTCTAGCACATGCAAGCATAACAATGGCTACTTCTGGAATCATAGGCATGTAGAGCACGACCCTATCGCCTTTTTTAATGTCAAAGTGATTTTTCAGCAAATTTGCAGTTTTATTGACTTCTGTGTAAAGCTTACGGTAAGTAATAACCTTATAATCACCCATTTCGCCTTCAAAAATGATAGCTACTTTGTTTTTCTTTGTCTTTAAATGTCTATCAATACACTGATAAGAAACATTTAGCTTACCACCCTCAAACCATTTATAAAACGGGGCATTATCATCATTTAAAACACGATCAAAGTCTTTAAACCAGTGAATCTTTTCTCTAGCTTGTTTCGCCCAAAAGCCCTCATAATCAGTATCCGCCTCATAGCACAAGTCCTCATATTCACACATATTTTTAATTCGTGCTTGTTTGGCAAACTCTCTGTTTGGTTTAAATATCTGCTTTGCAAACGCCTTGTCTTCATCAATATTTTGCATTATGTTCTCCTTATCCGTGTTTCTTATTAACACTTGATTAATTTAATATAATCTCAAATTCAAAAAAATGCAACTTAATTAACAATGAAAAAAACTAAAAGTAAGATATTGTTACTTTTATACCCATGAAATTTATAATGAAAAGCACAAAAATGTATCAAATATTCCAAAAAAACTCATTTTTTGAGACATAAAATGTGTCAAAGTCCTGTTTGGTGCGTCAGCATGATTGTTCATTTGCAACATAGTGTATAAAATATTAAAGTGTCATAAATTACAGCATAAACAAAATGCATGGTGTTTAGGCACAACACTAAAGAGTATATGCACCTATATGTATTTTGTTTATTTTTGTTTCTTACATTCAAATTTTTCAACAACTTCTTATAATTTTTGAAATATCATCAGTGCTGTTGCAGAATCTTGATTACATAAAAAATGGAGATTGGAATCATCTGTAATAGTCTTACCATCTTTCTGATATATGCAGGGGTAAGTATCTAAATCATGCCCTTTAAGGAAATGCAACTCGTTGAGAGACATTTCTTTAAGCGTATCACAAATTGTATTTAGTCTAAAGATTCTACCTGCATTAAAACGCAATTTGTCTTGTTTGCCAATCTGTGCAGCCAGATAAAATCTACCACCATTCTTTAGCACTCTTTGAACTGATAATAATGCAAGTCGCCACGCATCTGGATTAATAGGTTCTCCATACATGCCAAGCCCAAAGCCATCAAGTGCACCCATGATTGAAAAAGATTCAATGCTATTATCTTCTATGCCATGCAGTGTTGTTATGTCGGATTGAAGGCAACTTACCCCCCCCCCCCCCATATATCTTTAAATAGCGAAGTATTGAATCTATCTGTTAAATCTCGAATATCAATAAGCACAATATTTATTCCCATAGGTATAAGCAGTGTAGTGAAACCACAAAAGCTTGACCCACAATCATAATGGCTTGAAGGCTTATGTTTATACACTTGCTTTGCTCCCCACAAATCCCTCACATAAGTTGGAATATAGCTGATCCCATGTTCTGTATTAATGTATTTAAGATCGCGAACAATATATTCATTTTTAGAATCTATGACAAATCTTCCATCAGTATTTAACGCATTGTAACGCTCCCTATCTTGCTGTATATCTTTCTTGCTTGCCCAAGGCACTCGCCAATCATAAAAATCATAAGGCGATACTGCCCCAACTTTTCGCGCTATCTTTCTCACTGCTCTTCGTATTTGTTTTACCAACCACCATGGCATAATAATCCTTTGTTTTTTAATAAATAAAAATGCTAATTGTAGCACAAAAATGATTTTATGGATGTCTCTTGTTAGCCCACGCCATTACATTAGGGGTGTGTAATTGCGTAAATTATCTATCAAAATAAAACCCATTTCACTACATCTTAGAGTTTCAAATAGATTATTAATTTATGAGTCATTGTAATTATTTTTCTATTAAGTTTTATTGCAATCACAGCAAAACTAAAAACCATAAGTTACACAGCATGTAACCTTAATAAACATTTTTCATATCCATATTGTAAAAACAATATGATTCTCTATAAACTCACAAAATTAAGGTTAGAATCTAGCCATGTAAAGATAGTGTGAAAGGAATGTGTATGAAAAAAGTGTATTTTTTTGCGACTTGTTTGGGTGCGGCTGCTTATGCTGATACTTGTTTGCATGCAATGCAGCTCTTGCAAAAAGAGGGTGTGGAAGTGATTTTTAAAAAAGACCAGACATGTTGCGGACAGCCAAGCTATAATAGTGGTTATTATGATGAAACAAAAGAGGTAGTATTACACAATTTAGAGCTTTTTAAGGGCGATTATCCCATTATAATCCCTAGTGGTTCGTGTGCTGGTATGATGAGAGAGGATTATAAAGAGCTTTTTTGTGGCACGAAATATGAAGAAGAAGTCAAACAATTTAGTTCTAGAATCTATGAGTTAAGCGAATATTTAGATAAAGTGTTGCAGGTAAGATACTTTGATGTCGGCGCACCAATAAAAATCACATGGCATTCAAACTGCCATGCCTTGCGTGTTGCAAAATGTATAACAAGTGCTAAAAATCTCTTAAGAAGCCTTAGCAATGTGGAGCTTGTAGAGCTTGAGAGAGAAGAAGAGTGTTGTGGATTTGGTGGGACTTTTAGTGTGAAAGAACCAGAGATAAGTCATGCTATGGTAAGCGAAAAGATTGCTGATATACAGGCTAGAAATATTGATTGCCTAGTATCTGCTGATGCGGGTTGCCTTATGAATATCAGTGGGGCTATGGCAAAAATGGGCGTGGATATCCAATCTATGCATCTTTATGATTTCCTTGCAAAACGCGTGGGGATAGCATAATAAGGGTTTGGGGTTATTTAAGATAGATGGGAGTGTATGTCTAGAATTTAGTTTTTTTGATGATTAATGAATGTGAGTATGCAGTATTTATTCCTATCTTTATTTTAAACTGCCAAATAATCTGTATTTAGATATTCTATTGGTATTTAACTATATTCTTAAATAGGTTTAAATTTGTAGGGTTAGTTTTTTAAACTTAAACTCCCATTTATAAATGTTTTATCACATACCTATACCTATATATTAGGTATAGCAACATGTTGCTTTTGTCACTAAATGATGTGTCTAAGCCTTATAAAATCTTGGTTTATTTGGTTTTTTAGTTTTATTGAAACCATGTGAGCACACAAATTTTCATAATGGCTTATAGGTAGAATCGAGATTGATTGCTAAATATAAACTAAAATATAAACATTCAAATAACCATAAATTCCAAACTAATATTCTCTCACTCAAATAACACATTAACTAAAATATTTTAGAATCCACGCATTAAATATAAAGGAAGCATGTGTCAAGTCAAAATGAGATAACAAAACTTAATCAAACCACTACACAAACAAAACACCCAAGCATTTTAGAAAAAAGTGCCTTGAGTTGCGTCAAATGTGCTAAATGTGTCCCAACATGCACGATTTATGGTGTAAATAGAGATGAGATAACTTCTCCGCGTGGTTATCTTGACTTAGCAAATGCCTATGCAAAAGGGCGATTATTGCTTGATAAGCAGCTAAAAGATTCTATAGAATCATGCTTTCTTTGCACAAGCTGCGTGGAGCAATGTCCCATGCACCTGCCTGTTGATGTGGTGATACAAAGAACTCGCGTGGATATTGCTAAAAAGTATGGAATCCCGCTGTATAAAAAGATCATGTTTTATCTGCTTGGTAAAAGAAGTGTGCTAAATATAGTCTTTTCAATGGGCTATTACTTTAATCCATGCCTTTTTAAAACGCAAAATGGCTTTAAAAAAATGCGTTTTAAACTCCCAAAGATAGGTGATAGAGCCATCATGCCATTTCATGCAAAAAGCTTTTTGCAGACGCATAATGGACTTATAGAATCAAAGCAAAAATCAAGCGATAAAAAACGCAAAGTAGGCATTTACATTGGTTGCTTGAGTAATTATAACTATAAGAATGTCGGTGTGAGTTTGCTAAAGATTCTAGATAGACTAGGCATTGATACCCTTGTGCCAAAGGGGCAGGAGTGCTGTGGTGCGCCTGCATTTTTTAGTGGTGATATTTGCAATACCACAAAGCTTATTAAAAAAAATCTTGACTATCTTTTGCCCCTGCTTGATGACTTAGAAGCCCTGCTAGTGCCAGAGGCGACTTGTGCGGCTATGCTTTTGCATGATTGGGGCAATGCCTTAGAGATTGAGAGTGAAACGCATGGTATCGGTAATAGCGAGTATATTGAAAAGCTAAAGATTCTAGAGAAAAAGACCTATATGGCAAGCAAATGGCTGCACGATAGGACGCAGCTAAATGAGCTATTAAAAGATTCTAAAAAAGAAGAGAGAAGTATAACCTATCATGATCCATGCCATGCTAGAAAAGTGCTAAAAATCTATCAAGAGCCACGAAAACTTTTGCAAAATTTTAAGCTAAAAGAGATGAAAGACTGCAATGTATGCTGTGGCTTTGGCGGGGTTACAATCCAGAGTGAAAAATATGATCTTGCAAAATCAGTAGGCGATAAAAAGGCGTTAAATATTAAGCAAAGTGGGGCAGAGATCGTAAGTGCAGAATGCAGTGCATGTCGTATGCAAATAGATGATTCTATGGCTAGAAATAATGTTAGTGTGAGTTTTAAACACCCTTTGGAGTTGATTGCAGAGAATTTGGGGTTGTGATAATTATATCCTAGCTCATATGAAATTTAGAATTATTGGTAGTGGGGATAATGAAATATGTTGAAGCAATTGTATTATAAGACTGAATTTTATTTTCGCTGACTGTAATTTTTAGGCTAAATATCAACAAAACCAAAGTCTTTATGCTCATTTCTGTCCTTTGTTGTCTGTTTAGATAAATGTTTATAGGTGTGAAGTTTAAGTTTTTAGGTTTTATATTTATGCTTAGCGTTATATATAGATTGTTTTATTGTATTCATAATGACAAAATAAAGCGTGATTATATATACATAAGGATATAAAACTTAGCTTGATGTTTGTTTTTTATAGAATTTTAGCTTTATCTAATTGTTGTAGTGTAAGACAAGGGCTAGTCTATAGGATTAAAAAATGTAAATAAGGATATGATAAAGCACAGGCGTTTTTGTGCGGTGCTACTCCTTTCTTTCTCCTACATGCGAATAATTTCAAGGAATGCAAAAAAAAACTAAAAGAATAAAAAGCTAGGTGTGTGGTGAGGGAATACAATGGTAATAGCGAACAAGAAGTCAAAAAGTCGTATAAAATATACATAATTTAGGAACGAATGAGACACAAGAAATCTTATAATATTGGTATGAATCTGGAGGTGAATCTTTTTAAATCCCAGTATTAGTGTTTGCTTACTCCTAACATGATAATTAGAATCTAAATTTCAACGATAGTCTCAAAGCGTTTCTATACCGCATGTTTTTTAAAAAATAAATATTATAAGGATTGCCACAATATGCAATAAAAACGAAATTTTGCCACATTAAACGGATAAAATCGAATAAAACGCATTATAATACTTTCTACATTTATCTTAAGGGAGAAGTGGATATGATAAGGTTTTACAAAGAAGATATGATTTGGGTGCTTAGTCTTTTTGGCACGGCGATTGGGGCTGGCGTTTTGCTATTGCCTATTAATGCTGGTTTGGGTGGGCTGATACCACTTTTTGTGATTTTGATATTGGCTTATCCTATGACTTATTTAGCCCACAGAGGGCTTTGTCGCTTTGTGCTTGGTAGCGATAAACCTAGTGATGATATCACTTTTGTTGCTGAAACTTACTTTGGCAGGGGCGGTGGCTTTTTGGTTACACTTTTGTATTTTTGTGCGATTTTACCTATTTTGCTTGTATATAGTGCAAACCTCACAACAACATTAGAGCAGTTTTTTGTCAATCAGCTGCATTTAGACGCGCCAAACAGGCTTATAAGCTCATTTATAATTGTCGCATTACTCGTGCTTGTGTCTATCTCTGGGTCTAATATCGTTACAAAAGCGATGAGTATGCTTGTATTTCCTTTTGTATTAATCCTTATTGCGATTTCACTTTTTCTTATACCACACTGGAATGGGGCTTTGTTTGCACATCTTAGCCTAGATTCTGTTGTCGCAGATATGAAAGGCTCAAACTTTTGGCTTACACTTTGGCTCGTTTTCCCTATCTTAGTGTTTAGCTTTAATCACTCGCCGATTATTTCTTCACTTGCATGTCATTGTAAGGAGAGATACCCTGATTGTGCGGAGAAGAAGTCTTCACAAATTATTTCTTATGCGGTTATTATGATGGTTGTGGTGGTTATGTTTTTTGTATTTTCATGTGCGTTATGCCTTAGTCCGCAAGACTTTGCAAACGCTAAAGCAGAAAATGTAAATATTCTTACTTATATCGCAAATAAATATCCAGAAGCTACATTTCTTGCGTATGTATCGCCTATTGTTGCGTTGATTGCTATGAGTAAGAGCTTTTTGGGGCATTATTTAGGCTCACAAGAGGGCTTAAATGGTGTGCTTTATAAGGCATCAAATGGAAAAATTACTGGCAAGCTTGCAAACACACTCACCGGTATATTTACCTTTCTTATCGCATGGTATGTGGCATATAAAAATCCTAGTGTCATTGGTATTATAGAATCTATTGGCGGTCCTGTGCTTGCTATCTTGCTATTTATCATGCCTGTATATTGTATTTATAAATTTGATGTGTTAAAGAGATTTAGAAATCCAATTTGTGATGGGTTTATCGTAGTTATGGGGCTTATAGCAATTTCAGCGGCAATTCATGGATTGCTATAAAGACTAAAGTAGAAAGGGGATTTCATGAGTAATTTAAATATTTTTAAAATCGGTGTAGGACCATCATCATCGCATACTTTAGGTCCATTAATAGCAGGGAATCTTTTTTGTAAAAAGCTAGATTCTGTGTTGCAAGATGTAGAACGAGTCGAAGTAAGCCTTTATGGCTCTCTATCACTTACAGGCAGAGGGCATTTAACTGATAGGGCGGTGATTTGGGGGTTAAGCAATGTGGAGGCAAGATCGTTAAAAGCAAGCCTGCAAGCAGAGATAAATGAAAAAGCATTAAATCAAAATATACTCAATCTTTGTGGTAAAAAAGAGATTGCATTCTCTTATGATAGAGATATTATCTTTTCTAATGACTTTTTAGAGTTACATGAAAATGGCATGTGTATAAAAGCCTTTGATTCTCATAATAAAGAGATTGCAAGTCAAATTTATTATTCTGTTGGCGGTGGTTTTGTAAAGACTGAAGAGGAATTAAAAGAAGGCGATATGGAATCAGATTCTAATAATATAGATATGAGTATTGAAAATGCTACAAAAGCCTTGTATCTATGCGATGAAAAGCAGGTTAATCTCGCACAACTCTCACTGATGTATGAATTGCAATTTAACACAGAAGAATACATAAGGGCATATTGCCTTGAGATTTGGCAGGTTATGCAGGAAGTGTATGAAAATGGCACAAATCCTACGCAAGAGTATCTACCCGGAAAGCTTCATTTACGCAGACGCGCAAAAGGACTGTATGAAAGAGTGAAAGCCACAACAGACCCTATGGGTATAATCGATTTCATCTCGCTATATGCAATAGCGATTGCTGAAGAAAATGGCAGCGGTGCAAAAGTCGTTACCGCCCCCACAAATGGTGCATGTGCGGTTATACCTGCTGTTATGTTGTATCTTAAGAATCATACAATAGGATTTGGTGATAAAGAGGCGATCGACTTTTTACTCACTGCCATGCTTATTGGCTCATTTTACAAGAAAAATGCAAGTATAAGCGGTGCAGAAGCAGGCTGTCAAGCAGAAATAGGCTCGGCAAGCTCTATGGCAGCAGCAGCAATGGCAAGTGTGCTTGGAGCAGAAGCAAGAGTCGCATGTAATGCCGCAGAAATGGCAATGGAGCATCATTTAGGGCTTACTTGCGATCCTGTTGGTGGGCTAGTGCAGATTCCTTGTATTGAGAGAAACGCATTTGGTGCGATTAAGGCGATTTCAGCGGCTCGCATGGCAATGACAAGAAAAAGCATACCGATTGTAAGCCTTGATGAAGTGATTAAGACAATGTATCAAACAGGCAAAGACATGAATGCAAAATATAGAGAAACTTCACTCGGCGGTTTAGCAAAAACACTCTCAAGCGTGTGTTAATATTTGATTCAAGATTCTATTATGAAGTTTTTCATATTTTTTAGCTGCTAAGAGTTATAGAATCTAATGTTTTAGAGAATGCGTAAATAGTTATATCGTGCTTTTTTAAGTGTTTTGCTGTAAGGAAGCTAGACTTAGAATCTTATCTGCAACTCTAAGTCTCTATGTATAAATGTAGCAAGACTTCCTTTTAAGGCTATTTAAGGGTGTAAACTTATAGCCCCTATGTTGCTAGTTAGGTTTTGAATAAAAACCCATATAGATTAAAACGCAGGGACAACTTCACCTTTATAAGTATCTTCTATAAATTTCTTTACCTCTGGGCTTTGTAGTACTTTTTTCAACTCTAAAATATCTGCTTTATTTTCATCACCAGCACGCACTACAAGGATATTAGCATAAGGTGAGCGAGAATCTTCAATAGCGATTGTATCCTTGCTTGATAAGCCATTTTGCATAGCAAAGTTACCATTAATCACAGCAAATGCTACATCATCAAGCATTTTAGGTAAAAGAGCTGCTTCTGCTGTCATTATCTTTAGCTTCTTTGGATTCTTCTTAATATCACGCAGTGTTGCGGTTAGATTCTTAGGGTCTTTTAGCACAATCACGCCATTATTATGTAAAAGTATCAAAGCCCTTGCCGCATTTGTAGGGTCAGAAGGGATAGCAATCTTTGCACCACTTTGTATTTCATCAAGCTTTTTTAGCTTCTTTGAATACACACCAAGTGGCTCTACATGCACTTGTCCAACACTTACTAGATTGAGATTTTTATCCTTATTAATCTTTTCAAGGTAGGGCAAATGCTGCATAAAGTTTGCATCTAAAGATTTGTCTGCAAGGGCTAGATTTGGCGTTACATAGTCTGTAAATTCCACGATTTTTAGCTGAACTCCTTTTTTATCTAACATAGGGATAACTGACTTTAAAATCGCAGCATGTGGCACAGGTGTAGCCCCCACTTTCACCTCTCCTGCAAACATTGTTTGTAATGAACCTAAAGCTAAACCTGCAACTAATATGCTTGTGCTTACAAATTTTCTCATAACTGCTCCTTAATAATAAAATAAGCGTATATTCTAGCACAAAAACCAAGATTTACTTCATGCAAATTTTACAAACGCTACATTACTTTAAGATACATATATGAAAAATAAGGTTATAGAATCTTATTTTGTTACAATTTTAGATTCTGTTGTTGTTTTTTGCCATATTTTACCCCTTGTTTGATATAGAGATTATGCAAAGACTTGTGATATTTAACACTTGCTTATAAGCTAAGATTCTCAACAAGCCACGCATTATACGCATTTTCAGCCTTTGCTTCAAGGGATAGTATCTCCGGGACTTCGTAGCTATGATGAGAGTGGATTAAAGATTGTATTTTTTCATAACATTCTGGCAAGGTTTTTAAAATCAGCAAATATTCCTTATCCTTGCAAAGCTTCCTTTTGCCTTTTGAATCTTTCCAAACATAATGACTTTTTATCTTAAAATACTGCCCACAGGCAACAAGGCGAGATTCTAAAAGAATCTTAATGAGATTTTTTGCTTCCTTTTTTGTGGGCGTTGTGGTGTGGATAATTAGCATAAACTTCCTTTTGTAAAAATATTAAAGCATTATAGCCTATTCCCTAAAAATTGCTCCGCTCACAACAGCCCTTAAAGTCTTATATGAGATAAATACTACCGCAAAAAAATGCCATTACAAGCCCCAAAATCCCTAAAAGTCCATAAAAACATTTAAATTCAATCATATATAAATCAAAACTCGCTATCCCAAAGGCACACAGCGGAAAGGTAAAAGCCCACCACGATGGCGCAAAGTTTAGCTTAGTAAAGATATTACCCAGACTTAAAAGCAATAGCACGAAAAACAACGCCACATTAAAGCCCATAAAGCTTAAAGCATTATGAACTCCAAAAAGACTATGAAAATCCACAACAAAAATGCTAGGTGGGGCGATAAAAATAAAAAGTGTGGGGATAAATTTAGATTCCAAACTCTGCTCAAAGATAAGCCGCTGCATAATCATCGCACTTAGCAGAATCCAAAAAAAGCAACCGATAGAGAAGAAAAAGAGTAATAATTCCTTTGGAGCGTTGATTAAGCCACCACTTAAAGGAACGATTAAGTTGCCTACAAAGATTTCATAAAGAACTT
>NZ_FZMS01000005.1 GCF_900198365.1 Helicobacter bilis
ACTTTTACTATTTTTAGAATACAAAACAATACAGACTTTTTGCTTATATTTCCATAAGTTTATGTTAAGTTGCCCATATTGCTAAAATTATACAACCTATTAGGTCGGAGAAAATGATGAGAAAAATTGTAACTAGACTCCAAATAGTTATGCTACCTTGTCTGCAACCTGCTCACATTAAACATAATCTAAAAAGTTTAACCGCAGTTTTGCACTACATAAGTTTGGATTTTATTCAAGATTTTAAGCTCAAACCACAAATTCATAAATATAAAAACGCAAGAAATATATAGCACATTTTATATGAATGCTAGAGCATATTACTTCTTTTATTCTCTAATATGCTATCATTTACACTAAAAAGTTAAGGATCTTTATGTATATGAGACTAGTTTTTTTATGTTGCGTGAGTTTGTGTTTTATGGCGTGTTCTTCACTTGTGGTTAAGCCAGATAAGATAGCAAGCTATAATAATGGCGTAGCCATCATGCAGGATAAGCAGGAAAAAAGTAAGATTCAAATTGAAATTGCACAAGAGACAATCGGTGGCTTTGATAATGTGCCTTTAATATTGTATGTCGCTTTAGAAAATCTTAGTGATGAGATTTTACAATTTAGCACTGAAAATATCTCCATTGTGCTGAATGAGAAGACCATAAAACCATATAGCTTTCAAGCCCTATCACGCTCTAATTTCAGTCTCTCTCAAGCCCTATATGACTATGGCATAGAGACTACACCCCCAAATCTAAGAGTTAGTGATCCCTTTTTTAGTATGAATGCCTACCATATCCATCCTATGCCTTTTATGTTTGATAATGGCTTTTTTATGGCATATAGATTCTATGATTATTCATTTGCAAGGGCGAATTTTTATAATATGCAACTTGAATCTTTTAATGCAAGGAAATTTTTAATCTCACATTATTTGCGTAAAAATACACTACGAAAAAATGATGTTAAAGGTGGTTTTATACTTATCCCATATAAGAATCTAAAAGCTGGGGATATGTATATACAAGTAAGTGCTGGAAGTGAGATATATCGTTTCCTTGTGAAGTTATCAAAAAATTAGCAAGGAATTTTAGGCTACAACCCCTGCAATACAACCTCATAGATTCTATCGCAGTTTATATCATCGATATTGATGAGACTCTTTGTCTCATAAAAGTCAAGCATAAGCTGCTTTGACATAATAATGGGACTTGTAACACAGCTAGGACATGCAAAGAGAAATCCACGCGTAAGGGCTACAAACTCATGCAATAAAGCCCCACACGCAAAGCAGCTATCCTCTCTGTAAAGTCTGCCTTCAAACTCAAGCAAACTTGCATACATACTGCAAATAAGCCGCCTTGCATTCTGCCTGTGTAGCAACATAACGCTATGCTCCATTAACTCAAAATAAAAAGATTCTATCTGCTTTGTCTCATGTAAATGCCTATCAAGCAAGGCACAAAACTGCTGCCATACATACACCTTATCTAACTCAACTTCATAGGGCTTTGGCAAATGTGTCAAATTGCGTAACTTTGGTATATGCACCCCTTGATACTCTATCTCAAAATCGATTTTTCGCCCTGTATAAAGGATATTATGCCTTGCTCCATAGAATCTATAAAGTGTGTGATAATGCCCTTGTGTCAGCACTTTTACAATCACATCTTCTCTAATGCTTTTGGTGATTTTAAGGATAAAGCCCTGCATTACTCTTGCTTTTGTGCGATGAGTAGAGATGAGACATTAGCACTATAACTTTTTGCAAAGAGTATTGGCATACCACATGCTAAAAGCTCAGATTCTAAGCCCTCACGCGTAACGAATCTATCAATAGAATCTGGCAAATAACGATATGCCTTAAAATTACGAGAGATAAGCCCACCTACAATTGGCAAAATATTTTTTGTATAAAATTGCATGAGTTTTGAGAATACATTATGTTTATTTGGCGTGGTAAATTCTAAAATCACAAGCACACCATTTGGACGCAACACTCTGTAAAATTCCTTTAATGCTGCTTCTCTCTCCACAACATTACGCAAACCATAGGCAATGGATATAATATCTTTGCTACAAGATTCTAAAGGTAAATTATTTGCTTGTGCTACTTTAAACACTCCATGCGGAATCTTTTCTCTAGCTTGGTCTAGCATACCACTTGATGGATCAATGCCCTCAATACTTGCTATCTCTATGCCTAAATCCTTGCTAGATTGCTCCCAATGCAGCATCATATCGCCCGTGCCACAAGCTATATCTGCAATGTCTAGCTTTTGCTTATTAAGGATTTGAAAAGCTTCTTTGCATGCTTCCTTACGCCAACTTATATCAATCCCCATACTCATAACGCGATTGGTTGTATCATAGGTTTTTGCAATGTCATTAAACATGTTTATTATTTCATCTTGCTTTGAATCTTGTTTTATATTGAGTTCTTGTTTATTATTCATATCACTTTGCCTTTTTAGAATCTTTTTGTAATTTTAGCATGTTTTTATATGAAGTTTATTGGATAGCTATAATTTGGTTTTATGTAAATTTTTGTTATAATTCTGGCTTTGTATATAAATAATGTGCTATAAAAAGGATAAATATGTTTGAGACTTTGAGCAATGGCTTTCGTGGGGCGATTAATAAGATTAGATTCAGTGATGATGAAAAAGCACTCGATAAAGCCCTAGATGAATTAAAAAAAGCCCTATTAAAAAATGATGTATATCATAAAACAACTAAAGAGATTCTGCAAAAAACAAAGGATAAAACAAAGGCAAATGGCATAGGTAGGGATAGCTTTTTAAACGCGCTTAGTCAGTCTCTTTTAGAGATTTTGGAAGTGAGTGGAGTTTATGGCTTTACTTACGCACAAAAGCCGCCGACAAATATCCTTATGAGTGGTTTGCAAGGTAGCGGTAAAACAACGACTTGTGCAAAACTTGCAAACTATCTAAAAGCACGAAATAAGAAGGTTTTGCTTGTGCCTTGTGATTTGCAGAGATTAGCTGCAGTTACGCAGTTGAAGACATTGGGAGAACAGATTGAGACAGAGGTGTTTCACTCAGAATCTAATAATCCTGTTAGTGTGGCAAAAGAGGCGATGAAATACGCACAAGATGGGCTATTTGATGTTGTGATTTATGATACGGCAGGGCGATTAGCAATTGATGAGTCTTTAATGAGTGAATTAGCTGAGATTAAAAAAGCGATAAATCCGCATGATACTTTCTATGTTGCAGATTCTCTAAGTGGGCAAGATGGTGTGAGAACGGCACAAACTTTCCATGAAAAGATAGGTATTAGCGGTGTGATTTTAAGTAAGTTTGATAGTGATTCAAAAGGTGGTATCGCACTCTCCATTGCGTATCAAATCGGCATTCCCTTGCGTTTTATGGGTATGGGAGAAAAGATTGCTGACCTTGATTTATTTATGCCTGATAGGATTGTATCAAGGCTTATGGGTGCAGGGGATTTAACAAGTCTTGCAGAAAAAACAGCAAGTGTTATCAATCCAAAAGAAGCAAAAGATATTCATAAAAAGATTAAAAAGGGGACTTTTACCTTTACAGACTTTCTCAATCAAATTGAAAATGTCAAAAAGATGGGTTCAGTAAGCTCTCTCATGTCAATGATTCCGGGCATGGGTAATATGGCAAAATCACTCAAAGATGTGGATTTAGATAACTCCGAAGAGATTAAGATAATCCGCGCAATGGTAAATTCCATGACACCAAAAGAAAGAGAAAACCCAGACCTTTTAAATGGCTCAAGACGAAAGCGTATAGCACTTGGTAGCGGATTGCAAGTAAGCGATATTAATCGTGTATTAAAGCAATTTGACCAAGCAAGTAAATTTGCAAAGAAACTTAGCCAAAAAGGCGGAATACAAAGTCTTTTAGGTATGCTTTCACAAAATCAAATACCGCGTTAGTTTTTCATCTTTTAATAGAATCTTAGCAAGAGAATTTGTGGGGTTGGGATTTCGTTAGTTAGCCTTAGTAACTTGTGGTAGAAATACCACTCTTGCATGTTGAAAAAATAGGGTATAAAGCATATTGTATAATTTCACATTATTTTGAAAGTAAAGATTTCGCATGTGCTTTTGGTATGAAATAAGATGGAAAATCAATGGATTCTATACGCAGTAATTGCATATATTCCACAAAAAAAATACTACTCAAAATCAATAATGTGAATTTTGCATTTATAAATAATCGTTATATTAGGCAGATAAACTCACATATACACAAGAAAATAATATTGCAAATAAAGAATGTTCTAGAATCTACAAGTGTTTAATTTATTTACTAAAGATTCTCATATATTCTAATTTAATGCAGCTATCTTCTTCATAAAGCAATCCATGTTGCCTTGCGATTTTAGCTGCTTCTGTATTGTGCAATCCAAGTTGCACCCATATACAAGGGTTGTTTGCATTAAAAGTTTCTAGAATCTTGTCATTTTGAGCCATAGGCGAAAAATCTTTTTTAGATTCTGTATTAGATATTTCACTACGCTTAATATGATGACTATTAGAGTCTAGATTCTCTACCATTTGGGTGGGTGCAGGGCTTTGGGGTGCAAAATTTATAGAATCTAGTTTCCCTAGTTTAACGACTGAATGCTGATCGTTATAATTAGAATCTAAATCTCTAGCTATTTCACTTTGTCTAGCACAAGAATCTTTCATGCTAGATTCTAATCCCCATATTTCACAAATCTCACTTACAACCAAAGGTAATGCCTCGCTTTTTCTAAAAATGTCGATAATATCGCATTTCACACCTTTTCTAGCCATATCTATATATGCTTCTTTAAGCGAAGCGAAAGCCTTTTTGCCTAAAATCTCGCCACCTTTTGGGTAAATTGGGATTATATCATAGCCCTTTTCTAAGAGAAATGAGGCGACATGATAGCTTGGCTTACTTGTATCTGGGCTTAAGCCTACTATCATTATGGTTTTAGCATTTTGCAGAATCTCTCTTTTTATCTCATTGCTTAAATGCGTAGTTTTATTATCCATACTATCCCCTTTTATGAGTTTTCATATAATTTTAAGCAAATAATCTCGGGCAAAATGTTATATGAAAACTCATGCTAGATAGCACACAAAGGAAGTGGTTGTAATCCTTTGTGCTTTATTGCATACCAGATTCTATGTGAATTTATTGCGGATGAAGCTCTAAGTTGATAGAAATATCTACACTCTCGCCCATTGTAGCACCTGAAGTATCTTTGCCGATATTAAAATCCTTACGATTAATTGTAGCCTGCAGGGTAAGCCCAAAAATCTCTTTTTTAAGCATAGGGTGCTGTGCTGGTCCCTTTAGCTCACCTGTGAAAATTACCTTTTTTGTTACACCTCGAAGTGTCAAATCTGCCTCAACACGAATGCCATTTTTAGCTTTTGTGATTTTTGTCGCTTTAAGCATGCCTTTTGGATATACCCACGCATCAAAGTATTCCGCACCTAGCAAATGCCCATCTCTTTCCTCATTTCTTGTGTTGATAGAAGTAATGTCGATTTCACCATTAAGTTTTGTTAGCGTTTTTGCTTTTGGATCAATATCCACATTGCCACTAAATTTCGCAAAATTCCCATTCACATTTGCTACAACCATGTGTCCTATCTTAAAGTTAATCGCTGAATGACTCACATCAATCTTATATGGTGCAGCCTGCATACCAACAATAGCCAACGAACTTGCCACAATAGCACTAAGCACAATTTTTCTCATACATAGTCCTTTCAATATTATTCAGTCTTTAAGACTAAGAATGATTATATTCCTATAAGGTAAATATGATAAAGAAACAATATTACTTCGTTTCTAGATTCTAAATATCGTTACAAATACGACAAAATATTATTAAAAAGTAGCACCAGCCTGTATAAAGAATGCAGCACCCGGTGCCCTGTAATAGCTAAAATACTTTTGATTAAAAATATTTGTGGCATTAAAGGCAACTTCATAATGCTTTAAGAATCTATAACCAACTCTCACATCACCCAGCACATAGCCATCAGTCGCACTATATACACCACCGATTGTATCCTTATTATCCGCTCTGCTAAAAGGCTTACTCATCATTTCAATACCAAAACTCCCAAAAAATACAGAATCATCATAGGCAATCTGTGCGTAACCTAAATGCTCTGGTATGCCTGTGAGTTTTTTACCTTCTATGCTTTTATCCGCTGGATTTCTTAGCATGTCTGAATTTGTAAAGGTGTAGGTAAAAAGTAGTGAGAGATTATAGGGGAGATTCTGTTTGTAGGATAGCTCTAAGCCATTAATAAGGGCTAATCCACCATTTTTTAAGTAATTAGTATTACCTTCTAAATGATTATAGATAACATCACTCATAAAAGTATTAAAATAATATGCTTTTACTAAGCCTTGATATTGAGAAAAACTAAGCTTTTGTTCAAAGCCTATATCAAAGCTTGTGGCACTCTCTGGTTTTAGGTTTGGATTCCCAATGGTTGTGATACCATTATTTGTTTTATATGTGCTAAACATTTGGCTAAGCGTTGGTGCGCGAAATCCTTGTCCAACAGAAGCTTTTAGTGTGCTTGTATCATTTATATAGTAATTGAGTGTTGCTTTTGGAGAAATCTTATGCTTTGAGTTGTTTGTTACTTGCGAGTTAGTTTTTGTATAGTAGTCATACCCTAGCCAGTAGTCATATCGTAAACCCAAAGTCGTGCTTAAATATTTATTCCACTCGCTTCTAAGCTCTATAAAAACACCACTCATAAGGCTTTTGCCACCTTTTTTCTCTTTGGTATTGACATAGTTGCTGCCATTGCTAGAATAATTTGTCCAATCATTAAGGTTAAAGACAGACTCGTCCATACTTAGCTGCCTTGCTTGGAATCCTATCAGCAAATTCTGTCCTACATCAAAGATAGGGATATTTGTAAAAATATCTAAATTATTCGTTTGGAATCTATCTTTAGTTTGTGAACCGGGTCCGCCTGTAAGTGTAGTATTTGCATTTGTTTCACCACTTGCCCCACCATCTGGATTATTAAAATCTCTCCAGCCATCAATGCGTGAGTATCTCGCACTAAGCAATATATCATCAAAGTATTGCTTATATCCTACATAAAAGATATTTTGAGTAAATCTCTCTTGTCCTATACCGCGTCCAGCATACATAGGCATAGGGCGGTTTGCATTATTCCCACCACTACAACTACCATTGCTGCAAGTATTGCTATTATCCCCCCAGTATTCTTCTCCATTCTTACGCAAGAAAGTCGTATGGTCTTCATGTGTATAGCCATAGTAGTTAAACATAAGTCCAGAATCTAGCGTAATAGATTCTGTTAAATCATATTGAGCTTTGAGTTTTAAGTCATGTGTTTGATACTTTTGCTTTCCCATATCCCCTATTATTACAATATCTGTGCCTTGTGGATTCTTACTTGGTATGCCACCTGTTACGCCATTATTAAGAATGGTATCGCCTTTATACACCCACGCACTATCTGCTGCGTAACCATCTGTGGTGGTGAAACCATAACTTGCCTTAAGCTTTAGCTTATTATCAAAAAAGGTATCACCGATTGAGAGATAACCACGCACGAGATTCTCTTGAGCGGTATTTGGCACAAAAGGATTCCCATAGCCTATATTTGCTTTCAATTCAAACTTATTGGGCATAGCGGTAACGAAGTTTATAGCCCCACTCAACGCCCCGCTACCATAGAGATTTGAGAATGGACCGCGTATCACTTCCACTTGCTCTAAATCATCGGCATTCATCGCGGTTATCATTTTTGTATTATTATCCATATCATTTAGAATCACACCATCAAGCATAATCGTAGCCCCACTACTAACGCCCCGAATAGTAACCCCATCAAATGTATCCATGCCGCGACTTTTGCTTTGACGCAAACCCTCTATACCACGCAAAGTATCGCTAATCTTACTATTTGGTCGCATTTTGATAGATTCCTTATCTATTATGCTGACATTGCCGGGGGCTTCAGTAATTGTCGTTGGGATTCTTGTCGCTGTAACGGTTGCCGCTTTTGCTTGATAATGCTTTGTGTTAGAATCTTTTGAAGTCGTATTATCCGTAATATCTAGGCTATCTGCAAATAAAGATTCCATAAAAAGTAAGGTATAAGCACAAAATATACTTACATATAGCAACTTTTTACTGAATCTGTTTTTAATGAAATATTCTTTAATAGAACCTATTTGAGTAAAATCTAGCCTTGAAGAATATGAAGAAAATGGTGTATCATCATTATTTTTTGCTGTGATAGCCTTAGGGTTAAGTTGCATAGAAAAAGTATTTTCTTTGTTATCTTTTTTATATATATAGGTGTAAGAAAACATAGAGCCTTACCTTTATTAATAAAATTAAAAAGGTATTATTATAG
>NZ_FZMS01000027.1 GCF_900198365.1 Helicobacter bilis
GAATGCTAGTTTTGTTTGCTCTTTTTTATAGAGTTTTTAAGGCCTTGTTAGTGTTTGGCTTAAAAAAATATTGCAAATTTTATAAAAAGCCTTGACAAAAAGGTTTTTTATATATAATATTGCATCTTAAGATTTAATGCTAGAGTTTGAGTATTTAGCGTTAAATAGGCTACTATAAGGCTTTTTGCTTCGTTTGTTTGCTTGGGTGTTTAGATTCCCATTTTCATAGTAGCCTTTTGCAATACCCTGTAACATATCTTTTTTGTATGGCATTTCATACTGGAGTTTTCCGCTTTCATAATATCCTTTACTCATGCCTTGTTTCTTATTGTTTTTAAATGGTATTTCCATTTTTAGATTCCCATTCTCATAATATGCTTTTTCAACATAAATTTCTGCCATGATTATCCTTTGCAATAAAATAGCTTTGGTAATATTACACTTTTAAGATTCCAATTAAGATAGCACAAAGATACCCCGACAGGCTGGGGGATAGCCCTCTATTGTTTGTGTGGGGGTGAGATAGTCGCCTAAGCTTTTTTTGTCTATGAAGTCCGTGCTTCTTTGCTCTGTGTTGTCTGTGTATGAATAGCTTAGAATCTCGCATGATTTAAACCCTGCGTGTAAGGATAGATTCTGCAAGGCTTGTGGGCTGAATATGTAGAATACATTTGGCATTTTCGCATAAGTGGGATAGGGGCAAAGACAGGTGGCAGCTTTATCTTGTAATATCAGCGTTTCAAGCAATAAGATTCCATTTGGGGCTAAAATGCTTTTTAGTTGTTTTAGAGTTTGTAATGGCTCTTTTCTGTGATATAGCACACCTAAGCATAAAATCAAGTCATATTTTGTATTAAGTTGTAGCACATCTTGCACACCTAAAAGGCGGAAGGTGCAATGTGAAATATTTGTGAGTTTGTGGATAAAGTAGAATTGTAGAAAAAATATCGCAATGGGATCAATGCCGCTAATATGCTTTACCCCACGCAGTGCTAAGTCAAACATATAATAGCCATTATTACAACCTACATCAAGCACGACTTTATCTTTGAGGTTATAGCCTATTGTATCTAGGGCTTGTAGGATAAGCTTCATTTTCTTATTACTCTGCCATTCAGAATCAATGTAGAATTGTGAATTGTTTTCTGCACCATACAAGCAAAAAGGACCTTTTCTCCATGGCTTTAAATCTAGGGCTAAATCTTGCAAGGTTTGAAACTCATTATATGAAATGTTGTGAAAATATAGGCTAAGGGCTTCTTTTGCGGGGTTTTTAGATTCTGTATTTTTTGTTAAGTCTGTGGATTCTAAAATCTGTGTGAGGTTTGGGTTGTGGTTTTTAGATTCTAGATTCTTAGATATTTCGCTTCGCTCAAGGTCAATATGACAAGTTGTTTTAGTTTCTAAATTCTCACTATTTTGCGTCCCTATGCCCTGCACCCACCCATTTGGGTAAGATTCTAGAATCTTAGATGTTTCGCTACGCTCAACATGACAATCACTAGATTCTAGAATCTTATTATTACTTGAATCATAGAGTAAGCTATTATTATCACATAGCCTTGAAATGCTATAAGTTGCTTTTGTCTCTAGCGTGAGTAATTTATATAGAATCTCACTATATGACTTTAGTGCGTTTAGCTCTTTTTCACTCCATGTTGAGAGTATAGGATCTTTTTTACATAAATCTTTTAAGCTAGAATCTTTTGCTGCTAAATCTTTTTTCAAAATTACTTCTTTTACTTTAATATCTATATTTGTATGCCATGTGCGCTAAATAGATCTGGTGGCTGGGTTATAGCATGGATTGTTTTTTGGTCTTGCCTTTTGCTTTGTCTTGGCAAGTCGGCATTCTTTTCAAAGGATTTTTTTGAGATTCCATAAATGACTGCTAGGTGGTATGAAGTCTTGGTTAGAATCTGTGTGAGATGATTTATATGTGCGTAAGGAATGGTGATATTTTTTTGCGTTGTTCTTGGTAGCTTTATGCCTTTTGCATAGCATGATAGCATTTTTAGATGTCTTGCTTCTACCTTTAAGTATTCCATTAAGACATTAGAATCGCGACTTTTTCGCAATGATTCAAAGATAATGTGGGCGTTATTCTGTATCTCAGTGTCATAGCCCAAATCTCTTTCTTGCAGACTAGGACATGCAAAAAGACTAGGATTTGTGCAAAAGAGTAGAATCTTATCTTTCACACTAGAGCTAAGTCTCTCATTAGAATCAAGATAGCAATAACTTAGCTCTTCTACATGTAGCCCCTTAATGCCTATATCACCTTGCATATATTTTGGCAATCTAGGATTAAAGGGTTTAATCTCTTTCCCTGATACAATGCGTGTAGTCTTTGATTCCCTTGCGTATAAACCGCCCATAGATTCTATATAGGATTGCCAATACTCTTGCTTTAAAAATGAAAAAGTCGCCATAAGGCTTTCTGCAAATGGAAGTAAAATATAGGGCAAGGAAAGCTTATAAACTGCATTCTCCCAAATAATCTTGCTTTCAAAAAGCGTATAGCTAATGACACTGCAATGCTTATGATAGCGTCTTGGAATCTCTTTTTCTAAATCATGCTGTGAAAAGATACTTCTACTTCTCTCTACTCTCTGCCTTGCATACTGCACAGAATAGCAAGTGTGAATTTGTAGGTTTTCTAAGGCTTGAATGCTTGTTAATAGAATCTTGCAAAAGGGCTGAATGCTTTCATCTTTATTTTTATCTTGGTCTTTGTATAGTTTAAATATTTCTTCTAGGCAGTCTTGCAAGGTTATGCTATGCAATATTGATAAGCCTATTTGCAAACTTTTAGCTAGAGATATTTCAATAGGCGTAAGCATAACGAGCGTATATTTAGATTCCAAAAGGAAATAGCGCACAAATCTCCGCATACTCTGGTCAATACTTCGCACTTTAATCCATGCTATCTCTGTATCATCGCTGCATACCATATCGCCCTCAAAAACGATACCATACGCACCATTTGCTACTGCTCTCTTTATATCATCTGGATTCAATGCAAAAAAAAGTGTCCCATTCACCACCTTTTTCACATTATAAGTAACCCCACTAAAAGCACTAATAAAAGGTGTATTCACTAACTCCCCATATAAAATGTCAAGTGCTTTTTCTAATCTCATTGTTTTTCTTTATAGAATCTAATAAACTTTAAAATAGCTTAATAATAACATAATTTTGCAAAAACTGCCAAAAAATTGCGGTAGAAGCGTTACAAAATGCTATTTTTTGCATAATCTTCAAAAGTTTTGCTGATATAATCGGCAGTCATTTTTGCTTCTTGTAATGTCATGTTTTGATGGCATGGTATAGATAACTCTTTTTTGTAAAAAGATTCTGCATTTGGTAGCTTTGGACTCCCTAAATGTTTATAGCTTGTAAAATTATAAATAGGCTTATAATGCACTTGTACGCCGATATTATATGTAGCTAGTGTGTTTGCAATCTCTTCTTTTTTTGTAGCTAGAGAATCTTCTAATAAAAGCGGATAGAGATGATATGTGCTTTTTACGCAATCTTTAATGTTTAGAGTTTTGCAATATGGACTATCTTTAAAGTAGCTATCATAAAAGAGTGCGATTTCTTTCCGTTTTGCAAGAAAAGATTCTAATCTTTTTAATTGAGAGATTCCAAGACTAGCACTTATTTCATGCAGTCTAAAATTAAATCCAAGTGTTATGCAATCATGATTATAAGGCGTATGTTTTATAATGCCATGACTACACACAAGAGAAGCGATTCTAGCAAAAAAGTCATCATTACTTACTAATGCCCCGCCCTCACAAGTAGTAAAAGGCTTTACCGCATGAAAGCTAAATATACTCATATCAGCTTTGCTTCCTACTTTATCATTGTCATAACTTGCCCCAAAAGCATGGCTGGAATCTGAAATCCATATTAAATTATGCTTTTTTGCAAACTCACTGAATCCTTTCATATCCACACTATTTCCTGCATAATCCACAGAACAGATAGCAATAGTATCTTCACGGAGTAAAGATTCTAAATTCGATAAGTCTAAGTTGCCATTACTATCAATATCTGCAAAAATAGGCGTAATATTGTTTGCAAGCATCATATTTGTCGTAGCCACAAAGCTTATTGGCGTTGTGATAATGCTAAATGAATTATTGTTTGCCGCATAATCTAAGTTTGGTGCATTTTTGAATCTAGAGTTATATTTCTTATTTATGACATATTCTTTCAAGGCGTAAAATGCGGCATATAATGCTGAGGTAGCGGAATTAAAACTTATAGCATGTTTTATGCCGATATATGCGGCAATATCGCTTTCAAACTGCTTTGTATAAGCCCCTTGTGTTAGGTGTGTGGAGCAAAGCGCATTTAGGACCGCTTCTTTATCATCATCATTAATTGATTGTGTGCTATAAGGAATAAAATTTTCTAACATTGCTAAAACCTTTGAAAAACAAGTTATAATCTCAAGTTATAAACATGGAAATATATCATAAATTAAGGAATAATATGATAAGCATTTGGTGTGATTTTATAGAAAGAAGTTTTTTGCAAGGCGAGTTTAAAGAGCTTGTGAGAGAGGGCAAAATACAGGGAGCAACAAGCAATCCTAGCATTTTCGCACAGGCTTTAAAAAGTGATAGCTATAAAGCAAGTATAAATGAACTAAAACAACAAGGCAAAGAACCAAAAGAGATATATGAAAGTCTTGCCATAGAAGATATTAAAAGTGCGAGTGAGATTCTCATGCCACTTTTTTTAGAGAATCCACAAAATGGATTAATAAGCATTGAAATCGATCCATTTTTATCAAATGATATAAACGCAAGCATTGATGAAGGTGTGCGACTTTGGCATGAGATAAACGCAAAAAATGTAATGATTAAAGTCCCAGCGACACAAAGCGGATACACCATAATGGAGCATTTAATGCTGCGGGGCATTAATGTGAATGCAACTTTAGTTTTTACAAAGGAGCAAAGCAGAAGAGTATTACAAGCATTTCAAAAGGCAAACACACAGGCACAGGGAGTAATCAGCGTATTTGTATCAAGGTTTGATAGGGTAATTGATCCGCAACTAAAAGATGAAAAATTATGCGGAAAATATGGCATCGCCAATGCTATTGCGATTTATAAAGACTTTCTAAGCCAAAAACCACAGCAAAATTATAGAATCTTATTTGCTAGCACAGGTGTCAAAGAGAAAAATGCGATATATAATGACGAGGGCTATTATGTTTATCCACTTGCTTTTGAAAATTGTGTCAATACACTCCCTTTACCTACACTTCATGCCTTACAAACGCAGAATCTAAAAGCTCCAAGCATGCAGCAAATCGCTTCATTTGATGATTTAGAAATCGCTGCAAGCCTAGAAGAAATGGATATTAATCTCGTAGCTATCGAAGAACAACTGCTGCAAGATGGACTAAAAAGCTTTGAGCAAAGCTTTGAGTTAATGCTAGATTTACTTGCGTGATACTGCAAATAACTTCGTAATTTAAAATGCATCTTTGTGGTTTATATCTTAATTTAAGCGGTGCAACAAGTATATTGTAGATGTGTTGAATGATTTCTTGCTGGTAGTGTTCTGCTATTTACGAATTAGAAGTTTAATCTACAATTTATGCGATAGCAAAATATCACAAAGACTGCTATATACTTCTATAATTTTCCCGAAAATGATAGGCTCATAGATTCTATATTTTTGCCGCACTTATAGGATTTAGTTTTTTTTAATATGGTGCTTGGTATGGCATGCAGCAAATATTTAGCTCTCAAATTCATACACTCTTTCCAGTGTTTATGGAATCTAAAAGTATAGTGTATCTATAAAATAACCCACAAACAAATTTTCACAAACAAAAAATCACAAAACTTGCAATTTTGTTGTATAATTTCTGCTTTGTGGAAAAACTCACATGTCAATCCTAAAAGTTGGTTGCCCTTTTTTTAGCTAGAAATTAGTGTTGTAAAATACGAAAAATAGGGGTTTAATGGGCATGGTGGCAAAACCAATTCACAAAATTTACTATTAAATTTTAAGGAGCTGTAATATGGTTACTATGAAAGATTTGTTGGAATGTGGTGTGCATTTTGGACATCAAACGAGGCGATGGAATCCAAAAATGAAGAAATTCATCTTTGGTGTGCGTAAAAATATCCACATTATTGACTTGCAAAAGACGCTGCGTTACTTCCGCTACACTTATAATATCGTGCGTGATGCGGCGAGTGAGGGCAAGGTTATTATGTTTGTTGGGACAAAAAAACAAGCAAGTGATACTTTGAGAGAGTATGCTGAAAAGGTGAATGCACCTTATGTAAATTATCGTTGGCTTGGTGGTATGCTTACAAACTTTAGCACGATTAAAAAGTCAGTGAGAAAGCTTGAGATTATTGAAGAGATGGAATCAAGTGGGCAAATTGATCTTTTAACAAAAAAAGAAAAACTTATGCTTATGCGTAAAAAAGAGAAGTTGAATAAATATCTTGGTGGGATACGACATCTTAAAAAAGCCCCCGATATGCTTTTTGTCGTTGATGCACTGAAAGAAAAAATTGCGGTTGGTGAGGCAAGAAAACTTGGCATTCCAGTAGTTGCACCACTCGATACAAATTGCGATCCAGATTTAATCGACTATCCAATTCCGGGCAATGATGATGCGATCCGCTCTATCCAGCTTTTCTGTAAAGAAATAAGCGATGCGATCACAGAAGGGCGTGAGATGAATGGCATTGAGGGTGAAGAAAATGCAGAGAGAACAGAGTCGCTACCTGCTACAGATGCTGAAAAAGATGAAGTAATGGCAGAATTACAAGCAGAAATGGAAAAAGAGTTTCAAGCAAAAGAAGGAGAATAAGAATGCGTGATGAGACTAAAGAGGCATTGCAAAATGCAAAAGAAGCAATTAGTGAAGCGGGAAAGCAAATCAAACAAGAGGTGCAAGAGATTTCTGCAAAAGTTGTAGCGGAATTGCGTAAAAAGACCGATGCAGGTATCATGGAATGCAAAAACGCATTGAAAGAGTGCAAAGGAAATATTGAAGAAGCAATAGAGTATTTACGCAAAAAGGGACTAAGCAAGGCAGCTAAAAAGGCAGATAGAATCGCAGCTGAGGGCGTTATCGCAATGAAAATTGCTGATGACTTCACAAAGGCTACTTTGGTTGAGGTGAATTCTGAAACGGACTTTGTAGCTAAAAATGAAGATTTTCAAGAGATTGTTGCAAATATCCTTGATTTAGCATTCAAACGCTCATTAAACACAACAGAATCTTTAATGCAGCTTAGCGTTAATGGCGAGTCTTTTGAAGATTATTTAAAGCAAAAGATTGCCATTATTGGAGAAAATATTGTTATCCGCCGTGTTGCCACTATCACATGTAAGCCAAATCAGCTCATCAATGGATACTTGCACCATAATAAAAAGGTGGGGGCAATAACACTTTTAAGCGTTGAAAAAGATGAGAATGTGTCTAAATTGAATGAATTTAGCAAACTTTTGAGTATGCATATCGCGTCTATGAAGCCAAAGTTTTTGAGTTATAAAGAGCTTGATAAAGATTTTGTAGCAAAAGAGAGAGTAGCTATTGCTGCGGAGTTAGAGAAAGAAAATGAAGAGTTAGCAAGACTGAAAAAGCCATTGCACCGCATTCCAGAATTTGTAAGCCGCAGTGAGCTTAGTGAATCTGTATTGAAAGCAAAAGAGGAAGAATTGCGTGCTACATTAAAGCGTGAAGGAAAACCAGAGGCAATTTGGGATAAGATTATTCCGGGACAGCTAGATCGCTTTATCCTTGATAATACGATTTTAGACCAGAGATTAACCCTATTAGCACAGCTTTATGCCCTTGATGATAAAAAGACTATCACACAAGTGTTGAATGAAAAAAGCAAAGAGTTAAATGACAATATACAAGTGGTATCTTTCATAAACTTTGAGCTAGGTGAAGGTATCGAAAAGAAAGTGGATAACTTTGCTGAAGAAGTGGCTGCACAAATGAAGTAAATTTTTGGTTAATGCTGATGGATTTGTTAAGATTATAACAAGTATGGATTCTGCGAAATCCATATAGCATTCTTAGTTAAATTGATTTCATCGCGACTCACATACATAAGCTAAAGATTGTTTTTGAAGACATATTGAAGCAAAGGCATATAGTATTATGGCAAAGCAAGATAATTATGGAATCTTTATGCTATATGTGAAAAAATTCTATATTGTTTTTAGCTATATATCCTTTTTTATGATTATATTCTATCAAGTTCTATATGCTAAACAGAGTATAGACAAAGCACAAGATTCTATAAACGCACAGCAAATGCAAACCTATCCAAACACTACGCATAACACATTGCAAACCTATTCGATTATACATGATCTTCGCACAGCATTTGAGCCTTACTCCAGCATGGATACACAATATCAGGCTGTACTAAAAAACTATAATGAAATGCTAAAAAATACACAGGATTCTAGCACTTATCCGCAAAACACTATGTCTATACAAAAGCGATTAGATTCTAAAACTTATACTATAAATCACACACAAACAAAACAAGATTCTATACCACGACAAGAAACACAAGATATAGAATCTAACCTTACGCCAAATACCAAAGAAGCTAGAGAATCTACACTCCAGGTATCTACACAAAATACCAAACATTCATACAATGTAGCACCAGATTCCACAAATAGCCCCTTAAATCCTATCATTACGCAAGAGTTAGATTCTACAAATCGCTATGTTACTTATAGGGATTTTCTAGCTATTCTTGATACATTTTGTTGCTCTGTGTCCCTGCCAAACACCATTATTAATAGCTTTGATTTAAGAGATTCTAAACAAGCCTTGCAACACATAGAATCTAGACTAAAAGATTCTATCCCACAAGATTCCCCATTAAAAGATTCTGTAAAAAACACGCAGAATCTAGCACAAAAACAAGACACAAAAAGCAAACAAAATAACACAAAGACAACTATCAATACAAGCCTACTAGCCCCAAAATGTGTAAAAAAGAAGTTTAATATCACAAAAGATGAAAAGCTAAATATCCACACCTTGCTGCATGCCCTAGCAAAAGAGTGTGATTTCTCCATACAATACACACATAATGCCAAACAAAACTTACACAATCAACAAAACATAACGCTAAATATACGCGACAAACCGCTTGACTTTGTGTTAGAAATGCTTTTAAGTGATATGTTTTATAGCATAGATTCTAATCGCTTGATAATCAGTGATATTTCCATGCAAATGTTTGCGATAAACTACATTTCAAGCACAAGAATGGCTCAAAGCAACACTGATGTCTTATTCGCACAAGAGCAACATGAAAACTACGGCTTAGGATACAATGGATTCTATAACAGCATAACTCCAAATTATATGCAAAATTATGGGTGGCAAAATCTAGCAAATACACAAACTTCACAAAGAGAAAATCAAAGCATGTCAGGCTACCTTGACAATCTCTCATTACGCAATCAACTTCGCTCTCAAATGAGTTCAGCTAATACGCGTTTTGGCAAAAGTGGAACAAAGGTGTATTCACTTGATGAGATTAACTTTTGGGCAGATATAGAATCTAAGATTCACATTATGCTTGATACAAAGCTTGGCGATAAATTTATGATTGACAAAGGGGCGGGGCTTATTGCAGTATGGACTACAAAGCAGAAGATGAGAGAAGTCTCACAATTTTTGCAAGATTTAGAACAAAAGATGAATATGCAAGTAGCCATTGATGTGGAGATTCTATCACTCATACATTTTCAAACAAATAATGTTGGCATTGACTGGCAGCAAATATTTTCTATCTTAAACCCTACGCAATCAAGTCTTAATATCGCATTTGGTGGTGGGGGTGCAATGCTTACACTTGGCAACAATAACGCTGATTTACAAAGTATTTTTAATCTCCTACGCACTTATGGCGATTTGCGTAGCCTTAGCAATCCAAAGATTATGGCACTCAATAATCAACCAGCATTAATTAGTGTCGGATCCGTCCTTCGTTACACACAAAATCTCGTATATCAATCAAATAATACAAATACGACAATCCAAAATACAAGCACACAATACCCAAGTGTTTTTGCGGGAATCTTGCTTGATATTACTCCATCAATTAGCCATGATTCTGTAATCTTACGCATTAATCCCTCTATCACAAAGACAAAAGACCCAGATATGGAAAACGCCGCAGAAGCCTTAAAAGCACCTCCAAACCTTAGCACAAATCAACTCTCTTCAATCGTGAAATTAAAAGATGGCGAACGAGTGATTATTGGCGGATTGTTAAATAATGTCGTCCAAAATACAAGCCAAGCTATACCAAAGATAGGCGAAAACAAATGGCTAAAAAATATCTTTGGCAAACAAAGTCGCACAAATCGCAGCGAAGAGTTAATAATCATCATCACACCGCATATTATACGATAACATTTTTACATGCAATATTACGCGAGTAAGCATATCTCCACCACAAAGAATTTACATTTTGTTGTTACAATACACGCTTTGCAAACACAAATCTAATTTTATTTCAAGATTCCATAAAGGTTAATACATGCGTATCAAACAACTATGTATCATATATATACTCTTGCATATACACATAGCCTATGCGATAGACAATATAGAAAGTCATGCTAAAGACTTGCAAACAATAGATTCTACAAAAGACTCCCAAGAAAACACGAAAGAAAATCTTAAAGAAGATTCCAAGCAAAAAGATTCTAAACAAAATGCACTAGACCAACGCATAAGTGATGATTATGCACGCATACAAACACCACCTTTTCACTCAAAAACACTTGATGTAAGATCATTCTTTTCGCATTTTAAGTTTTATGAGCCATGGTATATATTACCTGCATATTATGGCTTTAGTGATATGTATAGCCCGGATTTAACACGCACGGAGATTAAAGCACAAATAAGCTTTCGTTTAGAGTTATTAAGCGATGTGATGTGTAAATATTGTGCTTTTAGCTTTGATTACACACAAAGAATCTATTTGCAAACTTATAATGACCCACAAAGCGCACCTTTGCGTGATACAGATTTATCGCCCGCGATAAGCTTTATATATAAAAAGCCCATTCCCATTGCAAATGGTGATGGTGGCTATTTTAACTGGTTTTCTATTGGATATCGACATGTAAGCAATGGTGAGAGAGAAAATATATATGATTCTGATCCGCGTCAAGAGGCATGGGGTGGTAAGTTTGTAAGATCTAAAGCATTTGATAGAGTGGTATTTGAAACAAATTATAAATATAAGGATTTCAATGCGAGATTGCGTGCGTGGATGGATATTTCTGCGATCGCTTATGATGGTGCAAAAACGAACGGAGATATTGGCAAATATATGGGATATGGAGATATAAAGCTATCTTACACCTATAAAAATAATCATTTTGAGCTGTATCTAAACAATATTTTTAATAATTATTTTAGCCGTGACTACTGGGATTGGAAAGGGCATGTAGAACTTGGGTATAGCTATGGTGTGAGTAAGCATTATGCCATTTATGTGCAGTATCTTTATGGACACGGTGATAGCTTATATGAATATAGTTTGCCTGTAAATCGAATTGGCGTAGGCGTGCGTTTGCGTGATTTTTAATATTTAAAACAACGATAAAAACTTATTTCAACATAAGCAAACAAAAATAAAAAAAGGAGACCGATATGTTTTTGCGTAGTCAATTTTAAAAGCAAAAAGATTAATGTTAATAAATACTCAAGTTTTCAGTTAAAGGAAAAAATGCAAAAACAAACAAATCTAAGAATTTTTAGTAACATTAAAAAAATTGCCACATTCTATACTATGAATCCCCTTAACACGCAAGTTCATAGATTTTAGAATCTAATCTTATCATGTTGAGCATAGCAAAACACCTAATAAAGATTCTAAAAGAGATATGTTGGTTTTGTTTCAATATGACAAGAAGTTAAGACTTTGCCAAATTGCACTCAACCCATACAAAGACTAACACAATACTAGATTCTACGCACTAACTTTATATGTCATCTCTTTATATGCCAAGCATGGGGATATATTGAAACAAGTAAGACACAACAAAGATTGAGAAAATACAAAGGATAGCACACATAAAGGCTACAAAGCGAATGGGAGCGGTGCTATTATCTTCATAAAAGTTTTCATTGCTACCTTGTTTAAAATACATAGCAACGATTAATTTTAGATAATAGCACACTGCAATAGCACTATTTAACATCATCATAAATGCAAGTAGCATTTCATTTTGCTGCAAAGCATTTGTAATGATAAAAATCTTACCCCAAAAGATAGAAAATGGCGGTATCCCAGCAAGAGATAACATAAATAACGCCATGCTTAAAGCCATTATAGGATGCTTTTTCCCAAAGCCATAGAATCTTTGTAGGTCGTAATCATAGCGAGTTTGCGTATTAAGCGGCTTTGCTATCCATAACATTGTAAATGCTCCAAGATTTGTTATCAAAAACAATACCCAATAAAGTATCAAGGTATCAAATGTCCCAAGATAGATACAAGCAAGGGCAAAACCAGAATGCGAAATCGAGCTAAACGCAAGCATTCTTTTCACATCTTTTTGCACTAGAGCCATAATATTTGGCAAAGTAATAGTAATGAGTAAAAGGATTCTAACAAGATATTCAATGTAATTATGCGATGCGTTTTCACTCTGTAAAAGTGGCAAAAAGAGTATAGCAAAAAGACCAAAACCAGCAATCTTTGGCACAACAGAAACATAACCTGCTAACACGGGATTACTTGCCTCATACACATCTGGCATCCAGCTATGCCATGGGACTAATGAGACTTTAAAACCAAGCCCTGCAAGCATGAAAAGCATACTAAAAAGCAGCAATAAAACATCTAAAACATGTCCGTGCAATAAGACATTTTTATACTCAATAGCATTTCTTTGCAATGAAAAATCACCAAAATAGAGATAAAAAAGCATGATTCCAAGTATGAAAAATATGCTTGCAAGCGCACTTGCTACAAAGTATTTTATCCCTCCCTCAATGCCATAAATCCTGCGATTAAACGCTAACATCGCCGCTAAAGGCAGACTGCCTATCTCTAGTCCAAGTAGCACTAATACTAAATTATTACCTTGCACCATAAGCATAAAGCCTGATATGGAGAATAGATAAAGCGGATAAAACTCTGGTGTTTGAAACTCAACAAATTTATATTTTGAAAAAGTAAGCAATATAAACCAAAATGATGCGATGAGAATAATATATTCTGCACTTAGAGTAATGGCTGAAACATTCTCAATATGCCCAACGCTAAGACAGAAAAAGAAAGCCGCTGCGATAAAAATCATACATAAAGATAAGCTTGTATTGCGTGAAAATTGACTTGCAAATACATTGCTAAATAGCACAACAATAGCCCCTAGCACTAAAATGACAGAAGGCATATACATGTATAAATAAGTGTAAAAATCTAGCGTATTCATATTTACTCCTCTTTATTTGTGCTATTGCTTTGATTGTCTATACTTTGAGATTCTGTATTAGAATCCATGCTTTCTCTTTGCGGTGTGGGCGGTGGCAATTCGCCAAGATTATCCATTATTGTATTATTTAGCATTGCCCTTTCTATAACTAAGCTATTATTGACTTTAGCGATATGCTCTTTTGTTGTTTGCTCTTGTGCTAGAGTATAGGTTGTGCCTACAAGTTGCTGCACAGAGACTTGCATAGGTTTTAAAAGCGTATTTGGAAACACACCAAGCCATATAATAACAAATGCAATAGGACCAAGCACACAGAACTCTTTGAATCCTAAGTCTTTTAGCGATTGTGTGATATGCGTTTGTTTCAATGTGCCATAGAATACATTTTTAAAAAGATAGAGCATATAACTTGCTGCGATGATGAGTGTAGTCCCAGCGATAGCGGTTATAATAGGTGAGGTTTGGAAATATCCATAAAGTGATAAAAACTCTCCTACAAAGCCGATAGTAAGCGGTAAGCCAACATTTGATAGCATAACAATGGCAAAGAAAGTTGAGTAATGTGGCATAACATGTGCGACACCGCCAAAATCATCAACATGCCTTGTCATTGTGCGATAATAAAGCATACCTGCTAACATGAAAAGCCCCCCGCTTGTAACACCATGTGCTACCATCATAAAAATCGCACCGCTAATGCCTTCATTATTAAACGCAAAGATTCCAAGCACAACAATACCCATGTGTGAGATTGAGCTATATGCGATAACCTTTTTTATATCCTTTTGTTTAAAGGCAATAATACCTGCATATACCACCATAATAACTGCTAAAACGCTTACAATAGGCATAAAATGCACGCTTGCATCAGGAAATAAAGGCAGGACAAAACGCAAGAGTGCATAAGTCCCCATTTTTGAAAGTAGGGCTGATAGCATAACACTGCCAAGGGCTGGGGCTTCACTATAAATATGTGGTAGCCATGTATGCAGGGGAATGATTGGAATCTTTACAGCAATGGATACAAAAAAGCCTAAAAATAGCCATATTTGTGTATCTAATGGAATCTTTAAATCTCCACTTAACCACACACCTAAATCAAAACTCCAATATCCAAGCTGCTCATAACAGAGATAGCCAATATAAAGGATTGCAAGTAGCATCATAAGGCTTGATGCAAAGGTATAAACAAAGAATTTTAAACCAATATAAATCTTTTGTCCGCTACCCCAAACACCAACCATATAAAGCACAGGTAATAATGCAAGTTCCCAACATGTATAAAACATTAATACATTTTGTGAGACAAAGAGAGCCATAAGTATAGCTTCAAGTGATAGCAAACATACAACAAAAGGCTTTGCATCATCTCTTCTTTGCAAATAGATATTCGCAAGGAAAATAATAAAAGCGGTCAATACAATCAAAAACAAAGAGATTCCATCAACAAATACAATATAATCAATGCCAAGGGCTGGAATCAAAAATATCTTTGTAAAAAACTGCGTATCCGCTATATCCACACGATAGCTAATCCATAAAGCGATAACAAGCCCAAGCTCAATAAAAGAAATAATTCGCCCAAATCGCTTTGCCCCGCTATCATCAAACATGAATATAAATAAACATGCTACAAGGGGGCAACCAATAATTAAGCTTAATAAATATTCCACTTTTACTCCTTGCTTAATTCATTATAAAATACATAAGCGTTACACATAATAAAATGGCAACACCGGCACTCATTAACCGCAACATACTGCTTAGATTCCCATTTTGCAATGGTCGCAACATATAGCTACATAGCACAAAGCACTTTGCAATACCATCAACTATCTTATCTAGAATCCCCATATCGATAATATGATACAAGAAATCTGATATAAAGCCAAAAGGTTTCACAATAAAGATTCTATATAAATGCGGAATGTAGTATTCATTTTCTAGAATCTTATGTAAGATATTTTTCTTACCATCTTTATAGCCATTTCTATACATAAAATACGCACTCACAATAGAGAGTATCACAAGCCCTAGAGTAAGTGAGATAAGCATGATAATATTATCTACATGTATTTTTGCTGGAACAAGCACAGATGATAAGAAAGTATCAAATTGAGTATAAAATAACCCAGCAACAATAGCTAGAAATGCTAAAGGAGTCATAGCATATAGCATAACCTTACTTGCTTCATGTGGATGCTCATTGTGATTTTTTGGAGCTAAGAATACTAAAGTAAAAAGTCTAAAGCTATAAAAAGCCGTGCAGATAGCACCAATAAGTAGCACAATCCATAATTCATACGAGCTTGTAAATGCGACTTCTAGAATCTTATCTTTTGAGAAATAACCAGAAAGTGGCGGGATACCACAAAGGGCAATAGAGCCTATAAACATGAAAATCATGCTAATTTTTAAAGGCTTATTTAAAGCCCCCATTTTTGTAATATCAAGTTTATCATTCATAGCATGCATAACATTACCCGCACCTAAGAATAAAAGCGACTTAAAAAAGGCATGTGTGAAAAGGTGAAAAAGGGCTATTGTATAAGCTCCAAGTCCAGCAGCTACAAACATATATCCAAGCTGCGAAAGTGTAGAGTAGGCAATAATCCTTTTTAAGTCTTTATTTACAATTGCCATAAGTGAAGCAAACACGGCTACAAATGCCCCAAGACATGCGATAAAGTAAGCAACTTGTGGGACACTATTATAAAGTGGGGCTAATCTAATGACTAGATATACTCCAGCAGTTACCATTGTAGCAGCATGGATTAGGGCTGAAACTGGTGTAGGTCCCTCCATAGCGTTTGCAAGCCATGTATGCAGTGGAAATTGTGCGGATTTTCCCATAGCACCAATAAAAAGCAATATAGCCGCCCATGTTAGCACAGAATCTTCTGGTGGATTGCTAGCAAGTTGTATAAAAATCTCATTATATGAGAGTGATCCTACACTTGTATAGACTAAAAAGATTCCAAGTAGCATACCCAAATCAGCGATTCTATTCATCACAAAGGCTTCAATAGAAGCTGCATTTGCACTCTTTTTTTGATACCAAAAGCCAATGAGTAGATAAGAGCAAGTCCCAACACCTTCCCAACCGATGAAAAGCACCATAAGATTATCGCCACCAACAAGCAGTAGCATTGAGAATACAAATCCGCCAAGATAGGCAAAAAAGCGATTGAAACCTTTATCGTGAGCCATATAACCGATAGAATAAAAATGCACCATACTTGAAACGAGTGTAACAACTAGAATCATCACTGCATTAATATGATCAAACATGAAAGAAAAGGTTACTTGAAACTGCCCTGTTTGGATAAAACCCCATAACACAACATGAAAACTCTCGCCACCATTCATTAAAAAATAAAACAATAAAAGCGAAAGGATAAAACTCACACTAATACAAAGAGAAGAGATATAGCCAAGCATAATGGAGGGTTTTAGGGTAGAGCTAAGCCCAGCCATAAGAGCGGATATAAGTGGAAGTAAGATTAAGGCTATAAGTATTTGTTCTTGATATTGCATAATCGTTGTAAAAAGCATAATTACCCCCTCATATTACTAAGCTTATCAATATCAAGCGTTTTATATTTTTTATATAGCATAAGCACTAAGCCTAAGCCAATGGCAACTTCTGCTGCTGCTAATGCAATAACAAATAATGCCATAACCTGCCCTTGCAAATCGCCCTTATAATAGCCAATAGCTACAAAGGCTACATTGATAGCATTCAGCATAATTTCAGTCGCAAAGAGTAAAAGCAAGATATTTTTTCGCCTTAAGATTCCATAAAGTCCAATACAAAACATAATGGCACTAAAAACAAGATAATGATTTAATGTAATCATTGTGCCTCCTTCTGTGATAATTGATTTTGCGGTATTGATTGAGTATATTTAAATGCGTCCCTTTCACTCCCTTTTGATGCTAATACATCTTTGTTGAGTAAATCTTTATTTGATTCTTCATGTGTAAATTCAGGCTTATGAGAGCCTACGCCAATACCTGCTATCATTGCCATTAAAAGCATGATTGCCGCTGCTTCAAAGCATACAAGATAGTCTTTAAAGAGTAAATGTGCGAGTGCGTTTGTGCTATTGTCATTTTGATATGGGATTGTTGTTTGCGTATTGCCAACGACAATTAAAAGACCGATAGCAAAAATACTTACAAGTAGCCATACCATAAATTGATTCTGAAATTTTTCTTTGACTTCCTTGCTTACATCAAATAGCATCATACCAAAGGCATACATAACCACAACAGCACCTGTATATACAATAATCTGCACCACACCTAAGAAATCAGCATTAAGTAAAAAGAATAAACCAGATACCAAAATCATGCCAAAAGCAAGTGCGGTGAGTGCATAAAGAATGTTATTTGTCATAACGACAATCAAAAACGCACATAAACACAACGCACCAAATACATAAAATGCGATAGCCTCAAACATACCTACTCCTTAGTAATCTAGCGGCGTTTGCTTGACTTCTTTATCCGCACTTGGACGCACAGACCCAAATCCCGCAAACTCAAGCTGATGATGACTTTTTGCTTCTTCTAAATCTTTTAGAAAATCTTCTTTTAAACCAAAATGCGCTCTTTGCTCACTTGCATTTTCAAATCGATTACCCATAACAATGGCAAGTTCTGGGCAAACCTCAGCACATAAACCACAATAGATACACCGACCTAAATTAATCGTGTAAGAATCAATCTTTTTACGACCATCATCGCCCTCATGCGTTAAGATTCTAATGCAATTACTCGTGCATATCTTCTCGCACAAACCACAGCCAATACATCTCTCACTGCCTGATTCTAACATTCTTTGCAAGTTATGCACGGCACGATAACGGGGGCTTAAAGGCTGTGTTTCAAAAGGATAGTTAATCGTTACAGGTTTGCTAAAAAACTCTTTTATTGTTAAGCCTAACCCTTTGATAATATCCGCCCCTAAGCTTAACTTCACACTTCGTTTAAAGCTTTCAAAGCCATTTTCTGGCATTTTCTCCATACTCACAAAATAATAATCATTTTTCTCTTGTGAATCTGTCTTTGTCTCTGTATGTGTTGTTTGCATACAATCTCCTTATAATAATACAATGCCTGTAATAAGCACATTAGCTAAAGCCAAAGGCACAAGCACTTTCCAACAAGTATTCATTAATTGATCTGGGCGGACATGCGGAAGAGTAGCCCTTACCCACATGAATAAAAAGATGAAAAAGCACACTTTTAAAATGATAGCAATACCGCCGGGTATAAAGCCGACAGGATTAAAACCACCTAAGAAAATAAGGCTTACAACAAAGCCAAAGGCAAACATGTGTGCGTATTCAGCGATGAAAAACATACCCCATTTTAAGCCACTATATTCTGTGCAGTATCCAGCAATAATCTCTGCTTCATGCTCGAGTAAGTCAAATGGCGTTCTGTTTAATTCTGCATAACTTGCGATTAAGAAAAGCAGGAATGCCAAAGGCTGCTTCCATATAAGCCAATCAAGCACACTGCCGCTTTGATAGCTATTCATAGCCACAAGTGAGAGTGAGCCTACTAACATAATGGGCGCTAAAATCGCAAGTCCGCTTACAATCTCAAAGCTTAAGACTTGGATACATGCCCTAGCCCCACCTATTAAACTCCACTTATTCCCACTGCTAAGCCCTGCTAAAAGCGGTGCATAGATTCCAACTGCACCAACTGATATAAAAAAAAGTAAGCCGACATTAATATCTGAAATAATCGGTGTTACCTTATAGCCAAAAATCTCAAAACCAGGAAAAAATGGAATAGCAACCATAGAAGTCATCGCACTCACTAAGGCTACAACGGGTGCTAATGTGAAAATAAACTTATTTGCACCTTTAGGAATAATATCCTCTTTTGTAAAAAGCTTAATCGCATCAGCTCCAAACTGCAATAATCCAAAAGGTCCTACATAAACAGGTCCAAGTCGCCTTTGAAAAAATCCTAGAATCTTTCTTTCAAGATATGTTGCAAATCCACCTAAAAATGAAAACACAAGTAAAACAACTAATACCTTTATAATAGTCTCAATGATAAACTCACTCATGCCCTATTCCTTTCTTCCTTATTCATTTCATCTGCCTTTACAATCTCTAGCGATGTGCTAAAATAGCCTTGAAACAATGCTTTTATATTACTAATCATAGGTGAAACAAGCAAAAGCATAGTATCTATTTCATTATCGCAATAAATCTCACTCTCAACGCGTATATCATTGTGTATAAGATATATAAAATCTCCATCCTTCAAGCCATGCTCTTGCATATATGCTTTACTTGCATATACACCGCTTTTTGATTGGAGATTCTTACTTGAGCGCGTTGTGTTATTAAACTGATTCTGTGTTTCAAGCAATAACGCATTATAGCCTATATTCTCACGCGGACGCAATGAAAACTTCACTTCAAGGCTACTTTGTGCTTCTTTTTTATCTAAAAGCAACATATAGCCGCGATTATCCCTGCCGTCTCTCTCAAAGCTAGCCCTTAAATCTTTATGTAGAATCTGCTTATAAGCGGCATTATTCATATACAAATATTCTGTAAAATCGCTTAAATACTCTAAATGTGAAATCTCATCAGGCAAAGCTTCTAACTCTCTTGCAATATCGCTTAAATCAAGTCCAGATTCTAAACAAGAATCTAAATAAGGCACACTAGGGATTAAAGGCAGGACTCTATTTTCTAGATTCGTTATACTGCCCTCACTTTGTGCGAGTGTAGGCAGAGAAAAATTTGGCTTTATAGTAGGGAGATTAGAATCTAGAGTGAAGTTTCCCTTTGTGCGGATACCTATGCTATATTTAGATTCTATACTATCATTTGGGCTTAAAGCACAAAGATTTGCTACGCCAATTGTATTTGTGCCTTTTGGGATATAAAGCAGGGAAAGATTTAGCCTATTACATACAAATGCGATTAAATGAGCTAGAATCTGAAGTTTTACGCCATTATCCATAATATCATGTCGCACAGATTCTGTAATGCCCTCCATAATCGCTGTTGCCACTGCATTTTCTATTGTGGGGGGATTTTTATCTGTAAAATGTGATTGCAATCCATAGCCTTCACTACTTGTAAAATCATGCGCTAAAAACTCATCAAAAACATATTGTGAGATCATTAAGATTCCATCTTTTTTGCTTAATTTAAGGCTACTTAAATCAGTCATATTTAATGCGTTTGCGATTATGTTTATATCATAGGGACTTAGATTATCAACTTCGCTTTTTGTGTCTGCTTGTTTTTCTTCTGCTTGTTTTTCTTCTGCTTGATTTTCATTTTGCTTATTTTCTGCTTGATTTACTTCCACTTGATTTTCAACTTGAGAATCTTTAGATTCTAAACTCTCTTTAGAATCTTGTGTCAAAGTCTCTTCAGCTTCTTTTTGGATATAGAATCCTTCTACCTTTTGGACTTCCTTTTTCATAAATGCACTTAAACTATTAGGAAAGCATTCTTCAAAATCATCAATCAAATCATTTGCAAATACTAAGCCTAGCAATCCCATGAGCGAGATATTGACATTATCGCCTTGTATTTGTGTAACATTTTTGCCAAGAGATTCTAAAAGTGTATCTTTAAATAAAGTTATGCTTATCACTTGTGAGTTTTTCTGCATTTTTAGATTATTGTTTAGCTTGTAGCGAACAATTGGTGCGTCATGTTTAAAATAAGTATGTAATGCTATAAAACTAGGGCTTGTTTTAAAGTCTTCAAAAGTAGCAAAGAAGTTTTGTTTAGATTCTGTGCTAAATTGTGTTTCATAAAGCTTTCTTGCTTGTAGGAAGTAATTTTCAAAATGCTGCAAACAATAGGCTTCATGATTTATTAATGGAATCTCTAGCTTTTTAGCAATCAGGTCTGCAAGAAAAGCCTCTTCATTACTCACATCACTGCCTATAAATATAGAATCTGCCCTTTGGAATGCTTGGTGCAATGCCGTTGTATTACGAGATCCAATAGATACCATATCAAAGGCAAACCGCCCTGCCCCGCAGATAGGATTATATAAAAAGTCATTTTGCACACGATAGACTTTTTGTAAATCGCCCTTTACATCTAAATGCTTTACATTATATATAAGCTCACAACCCCCCGCACAATGCGTACAAGTAGAATGTATCTTTTCTAACTCCCACGCATTACTTGTATAGGTAAAATCTTTATAAGTCATAGCCCCAACAGGACATACAGAGATACACTCTCCACAATCCTTGCATTCATTCTTACCTACAAACTCAATCAAGCCTTTTTGTCTTTTCGCCCATACAGAATAGGGATCTTTCCCCATAGAATCTTTGTAGTTATCTGGCGTGAATAGATTTGCTTTACCCGCTTTTAAATTTGCTTCCCCAATATTATCCTTACAAGTGGTAACGCACCTTTCACACATGATACATAATGCTGGGTCATAAAAGCTTTGAGCAAAACTATATGACTTTTTATCTGCTTCTTGTAAGCCAAATTGTTGCGTATCAACCTTTGTATAAAGTGTGAAATCTTGCAATTCACACTCCCCACTTTTATCACATACGCCACATTCTAAAGGGTGATTCACACAATAAGTTGTCATAATCTCATTTCTATCTTTTTGTAATTCTTCATTATGGACTACAACTTCCATGCCATCTTTTACTTTCGCATTACAGCTATACACCCTTTTACCATTGACTTCTACCATACACATTTTACATGCTAAAGTCGGGCTACAACCGCTCAAAAAACAAATGGTAGGAATCTGTATATTATTGCGTCTTGCAACATCAAGGATTGTATCCCCATCATTTGCTTGAAGCACTTGCCCTTCAATCGTAATATTCATACTATGCCCTCTTATAATCAAAATATTTTTTAGAAGTTATTACATAATCACTTGCAAGGACTGCTACCATGCCTTTCATAAATGAAGTCTGCATAACCCTCACACTAAGAATAGCACCGCCTACTTGTAGATTTATAATCTCATTATCCTGCAATTTTGTAGCAATGCAAAATTGCTTTGATACCTTTAAGATTCCATGCAATTCTTTGCCATTATAGACTAGATTTTCACTTCTGTATTCATTGCGATAAAAGCTTAAGTTACCACTTAAAGCGGCTTTATAAATGAAAATGCCACTACCTTCACCAAGTATAATCTCTGGATATTCAATGAAATCCATATTTTTTAAAAGTCTTAAAACTTTAGAATCTAAACGCATTTTAGATTCTAAAGAGTCAAAATCTTTGATATTTTTTTCTTGCATAAGCTCTTTTAAGAAAGGAATCTCATGTGTAATATCTATCATATATTCACAATCAAGCCCTAAATAATCCTTACTTATATCAAGCAAATCTCTTTGTATGCAATCTTTCGTGCTACTAAAAATATCATCATCTCTAAAACTTGGATAAATCTTTATGAGATTCCCATACATATCAATTACACTTCCCTCCATAAACTGCATTGGCATAATGGATATATGTTTGTGTGTATTTTTAGATTCTGTTTTAGAATCTTTATTTTTAGAAGCTAGTTTGAAAGGCATGGGTGCAATGCTAAATTCAGCATTAGAGCGGATACCTAATACATTATTATAACTGCCATCATCATAAGCTAAATCGCATAATAAACTAATCGCATGGATATTATCATAGCAAAGCGGGATAATAGAGCAATTCTTATAACAAAGAGAAATAGCAGATAAAATCTGTGCAATAAGCTTATAATGCTTAGAGAGATAGAAATCTTGTCCTACTAGAATCTTTATGTTAGAGGTTTGTGTAATATGAGATTCTAAAGGTTTATTATAATTGCATATAGAATCTAAAAGGGCTAATTCAGCTTCACTTACATTGCTTTCTGCCATAAGATAGGCTAAATCTTGTGCTTGTAGCCATGTCAAAGTATTTTGCAATAAGGCTAATGTCTGCGAGTTGTTTAAAGCCCTATTAGATTCTAAAGTGCTGATTGTATCTTGTATTTGCTTTGTAAATAGGCTTAAAAGTAGTGTGCTAATAGCAAGCTCACTTGAGACTTCATAAGTAATTGCTAAATCACTTTGAAATCTCTCTTCAGCAATAGGGCTTATCCAAATATTTTTCACACCTTTTTTGAGTGATAGCTTTGAGAGATCACTACGCAATACAGGCATTTCATCATAGAGATAACTGCCTAAGATAATCACAACGCCATTATGTTGTAAGTCTTTTAGTGCATTGAGATTCTCTACTTCTGTGTATTGATTACAAATAGAGCTAAACTCTTTATAATGCAGTGCTTCGTTACAATAGATCTTTTTATTTGCTCTCTGTGCTAAAAGACTAGCGATATAGGCTTCTTCATTTGTTAGATTTGTCCCAAGACGCAGGGCATTTGCTTTTGATAAAGCCTCATTTAAACTAAAATTATTAGTATTAGAATCTTGTAAGTTTTTGCGTAAAAAGTTATGTCTTCCAGCATGGCATAACTGCATGATATGGGCTTCATTTTTAATACGATAGACTTCTTTTTTAGAATCTATATTATGTTTTACTTCATAATGCAAAGGGCAGTGCAAACTGCAATGAATGCAATGTGATTTAGCTTTCTCTAACTCCCACGCATTACTTGTATAAGTGAAACGCGTAGAAAACATAGCCCCCGTTGGACACACACTCACGCATTCATCACAATCTTCACAATAGGCATTAAAATCTACACCAATTTTTGAGTGAAAGCCCCCTGCAAGCACGGATAGCACACTATTTCCCACATATTCATTGCAAGTTCTAGCACATCTCTCACACATGATACATAAGGCTTCATTATAGACTTTATTATGAAAATGCACATAGTCATTTTGCTTTTGAATAGCAAAAAAAGGCTGGATTGCAACCCTAGATTCTAACACTTTATCTTGCAATTCACACTCACCGCTTTTATCACATACACCGCATTCTAATGGGTGATTAATACATAAAAAGCTCATAATTTGATTGCGATATTTTTGCAACTTCTCAGTTTGTGTGTAGATTCTAAGTGGCTTTGCTACATAGCTTTTACAACTTGCAATAATATTGCCATTATCCTCTTCTACCACACACATGCGACATGCACCCGTTGGTGTAAGCTTTTTAAGATCACAAAGTGTAGGGATATTTATACCATTATTTCTTGCTACGCTTAATAAACTCTCCCCTTTTTTTGCACAGCATTCCTTATCATCGATAAATACTTGAATGAGTGAATCTTTTTGCTCTGTCTTAGAATCTTCATGCTTTATAGCAATATCTGCTTGTGTCATGTTGTCTCCTTTTGCAAAGCTTCTTTATTGTTATTAGAATCTAGCCTAGATTCTGTATCGCAACCCACAACACACATGCTAATATAATAACACCGCATACATCGTTGTGCCTCATTAATTGCCATTTCATTATCAAAGCCTAGATTTACTTCCTCAAAATTACCTGCCCTATATTCTGGCTGCAATTTATCACTTACTGCCCGAGTGTTGCCTGATAAAAAGCCCTTAATCTCTCTATTCTTATCAAATACACCAATTTGCTTTAATAAATCCTCCATTCTCTCATCATCATTAATAGCTACCTCGCCTGTTTGCAAGAAGTTTGCTACAACGCTTGCTACTCTCCTGCCCTGCCCTACTGCATTTACAATCGTTAAAGGACCACTTACGCAATCTCCTGCGGCAAAGATCCCCTTTTTTGTCGTTGAGAAACTTGCATCATCAACAGCAATTGTTTTCCATTTACTTATCTCCACACCAAAGCTAGAATCTAAAGGAAAATCCATCTCTTGACTAACCGCTGGGATTAAAATATCACACTCTAGCATAACTCCGCCATCTTCAATGAGTTTTAACTCGCCCTTTGAACTTGTATCACTTTTTATTAACTCATAGCGATTTATTTTCAAGGCTTTGATTCTAGAATCTTGTTCTATTATCTCATCTACTGCACTTAAAAACTGGAATACAACACCCTCTTCACATGCCTCATGATACTCTTCTTTTGAAGTGTTTTTAATGATAGTCGCCTCATCTCTGCGATAAAGCATAATCACACTGGAAGCCCCAAGCCGCACACAACATCTCACAACATCCATAGAAGTGAAACCACCACCAACACATACCACTTTTTTACCTGCTAAGTTTGGTAACTCGCCGATATTAAATTTTTGTGCTAGATTTACAGAATCCATAAATTTAATCGCTGGTAAGTATCCCTTTAAACTTGTATTTTCATTCTTACAGCCAAGCTTTTTACTCGCCCTTGTGCCAACAGCTATCACTAAAGCATCATGCTTAAATTCTAATTCACTAATATTTCTAGAATCTACTAAGAAATTTGTATGAAAAATAACACCTAAAGACTTTAAAGATTCTATATCATGATTATATTCATTAATTGGCATACGATAGTTTGGCACACCTACTGCTACCTCACCACCTAAAACAGGCAAGGCTTCATACACATCGACTTTAATACCCCTTAATGCCATATAATACGCACTGCTAAGCCCTGCTGGACCTGCCCCAATAACACCTACTGACTTATTAGCAAACTCTCTTTTTTCTATATTATTTGGGTGAGAATAGCCTTGCCATTTGCTTGTTTGCTTTTTGCTAAACTCAATATTTGCACCAATCCGCTTTAACTCCATAATGCTAATAGGATCATCTAAAATAGCCCTACGACACGCATTCTCACATGGATGCGGACATACACGACCACACACTTGAGCTAAGGGCATACTCCCCCTTGTGCTACTGAGTGAATCAAGATATCGCATATCTTTCACACCCTCAATATAGGCTGGAATATCCACACGCGATGGACACTCATCGGTGCATGGAGCAGTGATTTTTGATATATATTCTAGGTTATTTATCTTTGTTGTTATCGCACTTTTATATCGCTCTAAAGATTCAAAAGTGTTTTCAGTGGAATTGTCTCTAGTGAGATTGTAAGTTACGGGCATAAGCGTGTGAGTTTTTATCTCTTGCGTTGTATTTTTAGCACTTTTGCGGGCATTCTCTGTGTCAGCTGTGTTGGCGTTTAGAATCTTGTCATGTTGAGCCTTTGAAAAAGGCGAAACATCTTTGTTAGATTCTATGCTAGATATTTCGCTACGCTCAATATGACAATTTTTAGAATCTAGATTCTGCGTTGTCTCTTTGTTGCTTTTAGCGGATTTGCAAGTGTGGATTTGTTGCTTCGCAACTGCATCTACGCTCAAAGCTCGGTCATTACCGCTTAGGTAACTCCCTTCGCCTTTGCTTTGAAAACCGCTAAAATCACTCAAAGATACTTCCGCAGGGTTTTTATGGGTTTCTTTTATGGAATCTACATTCTCTCTTGCTATCTTTCTAGCAGATTCTATCATTATGCTTTCTAAATCTTCTTTTTCTTGTGTAGCCTTTATATTCTCTATTCTCTGCATAACATCATGGACTAAGGAAGCTGGGGTAACTCCGCTTTCAATGCTTTGCTGGACTTTATCTACAAAATCTTTTGCGTCTTGCAGTTTCTTTGTGCTTTGTCTTAACTGCTCTGTTAAGTCATTTAGACTTTGTGCTTGTTTTTCTCTACTAGAATCTTTTTGTTTTGATAGAGGCAGGGCTTTTGCAAAGACTTCTGGTCTCTCTTTTAGTATTTGTAAAATAGGATTTGGTGTCGTTTTACCGACTTCACATTTTGAAGTAGCTTTCATTAACTCACATACTTCTTTTAGCTTCTCAATATCCTTTAATGCCTCACAATCACTTGCATAATCATAATTTTGTAGCTTTTCTAAAAGCTCATAAAGCACTTTGCCACCATATTTACCCGGCGTGCATCTGCCACATGATTGTGCGTAGTTTTGATATTGCTTTGCATAGATTTTTAAGGTTTGTAAAATATCTAGGGAAGGATCAAAGATTACTATCCCATCCCAACCGACAAATGCTTTTATCTCTTTTTGTGTATTCTCAATAGGCTCTTTTGTAAAAAACTTTACTTGTGGTAAAACCTTAGGAAAATCGTTTAAGCTATATGGAATGTTTGGATTTGTTTTCTTTACCATTACGCAACCCTTATATGTCCTATGCTTTTTTTACAACTATCGTCCAATCAACATGATTAAACTGCAAAGAGTTCATAAGCGTATGTCCCCTTTCTTTCACATAGTTTGCACTCTTTGCAACATTTTCATGCTCTCCCTTTTCAAAGAGAAAAATGCCGACTTCGCCACTCTCTAATTGCGTTTCAATCAACTCGCCCATTTTGTCGTAAAATTCACTTTTTAAATGCCGTAAATCAAATCGTTTCATGCCCTACCCTTTTAGAATCTCTATCTATCTATTTCGCCTAAGATAATATTACTATTACCTATAATCGTAATAACATCAGCTAAGTAATGTCCGGGCAGCATCGCCTCTAACACTTGTAAGTGATAAAAACTTGGGGCTTTTATCTTTACTCTGTGTGGATATGGATTCCCTAAAGAGCTGATAAAAAAGCCTAATTCACCTTTTGGCGATTCAGTGGGAGCATAGACTTCACCCTTTGGTGGTCGCATACCTTGTGTTACAAGCACAAAATGCCGCATTAAAGAATAGTTTTGTGTCATCACATCTTCTTTTGGTGCGGAGATATATTGCGGTGCGTGTGCCATAAGATTTGTATCTGTATCTTTATAGAGTTTCATTGCTTGTCTAATAATAGAGCATGATTGAAACACTTCTTCAGTATAAAGCACATAACGACCATAACAATCACCGCTATTTGTATAAGGCACACTAAAGTCTAACTCATCATAGATTTCATAAGGCTCTTCTTTTCTAATATCATAAGGGATACCAGACCCACGAAGCATAACACCACTAAGCCCATAATCTTGTGCCATCTCTTTGCTAATTTTACCCACACCCTCTAATCTCATACGCCAGATTCTATTCTTATCTAAAAGTCCTTTTATGAGATTGATTGTCTTTGTAACTTCATTTAAACAAGATTCTATATTTTCAAACCAATTATGCGGAATATCAAGCGGCACACCACCTATACGAATAGAATTATGCGTAAGTCTTGCCCCACAATAATCCTCTATCATGTCAAGCACATATTCCCTACCCTTAAATGCGTAAAGAAACACACTCATAGCACCAACATCAAGGGCATGTGTAGCTATAAAAAGAAAATGTGAAATAATGCGATTAAGCTCTAAAATGATTGTGCGTATGACCTTAGCACGCCTTGGCACTTCCACACCTAAAAGCGTTTCTACACCATAGGCAAAGGCGTGATTATTACTACTTGCAGCGGTATAATCCATTCTATCAGTTGTTGGCATAAACTCATTATAAATCATATTTTCTGCCAACTTTTCAATCCCTCTATGCAAGTAGCCAATATCAGGATAAGCCTTTTTTACCATCTCCCCATCAAGCTCTAGAATCAGTCGTAATTGCCCATGTGCGCTTGGGTGCTGCGGACCGAGATTTACAACCATCTTGCCTTCATCTTGCTCAAATACTACATTTTCAAATTGCGTTTGTAGCTTATTAAAATATTGTGCCATATCTACCCCTATACTCGTTTTTCACGCACTTTTGGTTGAGTGTTTGGAAACTTTTGTAAAATCGGTGGCTTATTTGTCTCTTGATAGCTTATCTCATGCACCACATCGCTTGGTGCTGCCCCCTTTGGCACTTCTTTACCTATGCGTGAGAAATTGATACTATCATTTCTATCAATCCTTGCACTATCTCTTTGCTCTGGTCCAACAACATCTCTATATTCTCTACCAAAAATCTTATCGACTTCATACCATGAGGCAAACTCATCGCCTTTTAATGGATAGGTTTTTAATAAAGGATTTCCTACCCAATCAATAGGCATAAGGATTCGCTTCAAAAATGGGTGATTGAGAAACTTTATACCAAACATATCATAGCATTCTCTCTCACTCCAATTCGCACAAGCAAAAACACCACTCACACTAGGCATAGCCTCATTTTCTTTTAAAGCACATTTTACACGCAATCTGCGGCGATCTTTATGTGATTTTTCATGTGAAGTAAGCTGATAGAAAAGCTCAAATGTCCCATCACTTGCGAGATTATCAATCGCACTCATTTCAGACATAATATTGTATTTCATAGATTTTAGAATCTCTAATGCCCTGCAAACATCTTCTTTTGGGACATAAAATACTGCTTGATTAATTTCTACATAGCTATTTAATATACTGACTTCTTTTTGCAGGGATTCTAAAACTTCTTTAAAATTTGAGTTTATAGTCTCTATTTTTGGGGTTGTTATAGGCTGATAGAATCTATCTGTATGATAGACTTTTTTTTGGACATCTTGTTTTTGTGCTTTTCTGCGTATCATGTTTTATCCTTATCTTCCTTTATTCAAACTTTCCTAGTTTGAGTTTTTACTAGATTCTAAATCCTCTATAAAACAAAGTTTTATTTAACTGCTTGTAGAATCTAAACACCATATTAAAACTTGTAAATGCAATTTGTCTTATAAAATCTATACAATGCAAGGTTTTTCTATATTCATATAAAGGATATTTACATAAACACGCTCTTTTTGCATTCCTATATGACATGTCCTGCATTCCAAATCCTTTTTAGATTCTCATTCCAATCTATACCTAATTCTTTGACTAGAATCTACCTTATATAAACTTCTCTACACAAGCCTTTTTGGTGCTTCAGTTTTAATCGCCTTTTCAGAGCGAATCTTTTGCTGCAATACCATCATAGCATACTGCAGCGTCTCTGGTCTAGGCGCACAACCGGGCAGATAAATATCCACAGGGATAATCCTATCAACACCCTGCACTGTAGCATAGGTGTTAAACATACCACCGGTATTTGCACAGCTTCCCATAGACACAACCCATTTTGGTTCAGGCATTTGGTCATACAATCTTCTTGTAAATTCTGCGTGTTTCTTAGTTAGTGTCCCTGCGATAATCATAACATCACTTTGTCTAGGACTAGCACGGAAAATGATCCCAAATCTATCGAAATCAAACCTTGAACCACCCGTTGCCATCATCTCAATAGCACAACATGCAAGCCCATAAGTAAGGGGCCAAAGAGAGTTACTTCGCCCCCAGTTTAGAATCTTATCCACACTTCCAAGTGCAACAGGCATACCCCTTGGGCTAAGCTCACCTACCTCATGTGTTGCCATGACAATGCCCCCCTTTTCCACGCAAACAAAAAGCCAACTACAAGTAAGCCAATAAATGCAAGCATTTCAATAAATCCTAACATTCCAAGATTACGATACTCTAACGCCCATGGAATCATAAAAATAACCTCTACATCAAAAAGCACAAATAGCACAGCTATAATGTAGAATTGGTGTGAGATTTTATTTTCTTGCTTGATAGGGATAGGTCCGCATTCATAGGGTGCTGTTTTAAGTTTATCGCCCTTTTTCTGTGCTATCTTTCTTGATACAAGTCTTTGTAAAAAGAAAGTTGCTTGAAAGGCAACAAGCGTTAAAACAAACATAACAAATGCACCAAAATATGGGTGTGCCAACATAGGCTCTAGTGTTTTGGGCATATTCTTCCTTCACTTTCAATTTTGTACGTAATTCTAATTTCAAATTAATAAAAAATAATTTAAACTTAATTTCAATGCGTCATTTTATTGCTATGTAAGTTACAAAATGTTACTAAAAGATTTTATCTATACATATATCCACTTATTATATATTCTGTTATTTTATATACATAAAATTATATATTAAATAATTTTAAGATTATTTTCATAGACTTAAATATGCTTTATTAATCTAAACCCACTAAGGCATATTTAATATAGAATCTAGCTTTAATCTTTTTAGAAACTATTATGCTGCTTAAACTCTTAAGCCTTCCTAAATTTGTAGGACTTTATGTTATAATACTAAGCATTTGGGATTCTAATTTATTCACAACTACTAAGGATTATAATGACTACAAAAACTACTATGACAAAAGATTCAAAAATCTTTGTTGCTGGGCATAATGGGCTTGTTGGTAGCTCGATTGTAGCAAGTCTTAAAGAGCAAGGATTTCATAACATTATATGTCGCACTAGATCTGAACTCAACCTATTAGATTCTGTGGCAGTGGAGAATTTCTTTGCTACACAAAACATAGAGTTTGTATTTTTAGCGGCGGCTAAAGTTGGCGGGATTTTAGCGAATAATACTTATCGTGCGGACTTTATTTATGAAAACCTTGCTATACAAAATCATATCATCTTTAACGCATACAAATTCAATGTAAAAAAGCTTTTATTTTTGGGTAGCTCATGTATCTATCCAAAAAACTCACCTCAACCTATGAGAGAAGACCACTTGCTTACAGGGGAGTTGGAATATACAAATGAGCCCTATGCTATCGCAAAGATCGCAGGATTTAATATGTGTGAGAGTTTTAACCTGCAATATGGAACGAATTTTCTTGTGATTGCCCCGACAAATTTATATGGAAATAATGATAATTTTAATCTTTTAAACTCTCATGTATTACCCGCTTTAATCCGCAAATTCCACCTTGCAAAGCTATTAAGAGAGAATAAAAAAGAATTAATATATAAGAATCTTATGCAAGATTGTGCTAAAAGCGAGAGTGAATGCGAAGCCCTTTTAAAACAACTTTTAATCAGTAAGGATTCTGTTGGGATATGGGGTAGTGGGAAGCCTAGAAGAGAGTTTCTACACAGCAAGGACATGGCAGATGCGAGTGTGTATATCATGCAAAATGTTGATTTCTCTGATTTAGCAAAAGGTGAAAATGTGCGTAATACACATATTAATGTGGGTTATGGAAGCGATATCAGCATAAAAGAGCTTGCCAATCTTGTAAAAGATATTATAGGATATGGTGGCAAGATTGTCTTTGATACGACTAAGCCTGATGGCACATTTCAAAAGCTTATGGATTCAAGCAAACTAAACTCACTTGGCTTTACGCCCAAAATCTCACTAGAAGAAGGCATCACAAGCGTCTATCAACACTATTTACAAAAATATAATGGATAATCATGCGAAATCTAGCCTATAAATTTCGCCCCACAACACTTGAAAACTTCATAGGACAAAAGCATTTATTAGCACAAGATGCACCGCTAAGAATAATCATCGAGAAAAACATACAAGATTCTAATATGCTACCAAATCTTTTGTTTTTTGGACCACCGGGCAGTGGCAAAACAAGCCTAGCCCACATCATCGCAACACTTAGCAAAAAAACCTTTTTATCCTTTAATGCAACAAATTTTAAGCTAGATTCCCTAAAAAAAGAATTAAGCTTGTATGAACACACAATGAATAAGCCGCTTTTATTTATCGATGAAGTCCATAGGCTAAACATAGCACAACAAGAGTTTTTACTCCCTATTTTAGAGAAAGGACAAGTAGCATTCATTGGGGCTAGCACAGAGAATCCTTTCTTTACCCTAAGCCCAGCCTTAAGAAGCAGATCCTTTCTCTTTGAGCTAAAAGCATTGCAAACACAAGATTTTGAAGAGCTTTATAACAGAGTATTAAAAGCCTATCCATCAAAGCATAGCTTTGATTCCATAAAGTCATGGCTTTTAAGCCATCACAATGGCGATTGTCGTGCGTTTTTGAATCTACTTGATATTGCCCTTGATATAGATTCTAAGCAGGAAGTAAGTGTATCCATGCTTCAATCTCTAGTCCAAAACGCACAGGGCGTAAAGTCGCAAAGCACGCATTATGACTACATATCAGCCCTTATTAAATCCATACGAGGCAGCGATGAAAATGCAGCATTATATTATCTCGCATGCCTCATACAAGCAGGGGAAAACCCAGAGTTTATAGCACGCAGATTAGTTATTCTAGCAAGTGAAGACATAGGCAATGCAAACCCAAATGCACTAAATCTAAGCGTAAGCACAATGCAAGCAGTAAGTAAAATCGGCTATCCAGAAGCAAGGATCATTCTCTCTCAATGCGTGATTTATCTAGCATGCTCTCCAAAAAGTAACACCGCATACACAGCGATAAATCACGCCCTAGAAGATACAAAAATCCGCTTAGAATCTGTACCAAGCTATCTAAAGACAGACGCAAAAGGCTATAAATATCCACATAACTTTGGTGGCTTTGTAAAACAAATCTATCATCATGGAAAAAAGTATGTATTCCTTAAAAACATCGGCTTTGAAAAAACCTTACAAGAATGGATAATGAAAATAAGAAAATAATTATTTAGTGAAAACAACATAATTTAGTTTTAACTTTCAAACCATAAGTTTTAATTCATCATTTTTTGCAACATTGTTGTTTTTTAATCATCTAATAGTGATTATATTATAAATGAGCTAAACGATATAAATATTGACTTGCAATTAAGCACAAAGCCATAAATTTGTTAAATAAAATATCGCAGAGAAACAATATATTGCATAATACTTGGTCGCATATTAAGGCATTAAAATAATTTAGCATAACAAAAATATGAAAATTATTTTAAAAACAAGTGTTTATTATGCGATATCATAGTTCATAAGTTACAAAGAATATATATCATTATAATTTCACTCCCCTATCTAATTAAAGCTTATAACTATATATTGTTATAAAGAGTATAAACACTTTATGATTAAAAATCTTGTTATTTTATTTGATAATAAAACTTTTAAGTATTGAGAATATTTCAACTTTATGCTTTAAACCTTGCTTACACTCACAGAATCTACAAGATAGAGCAGATTTTGCCAAATAATATTTGTTTTGTCATTTAGTCCTATTTCACAAGTACTAGAGCTTGAAAAGCCAAGGCGTAGTTTTTTATGCCTTTGCCCTTTGTTACTTTGTGTGGCGGATTCTTTTGTAGATTCTAAGTGAGAATCTATCTTTTCACTCTCTATTTGGGATTCTAGCCCACAGGCTGAATCCCCACTAGAATCTCCCTTTTGTTTATCCGCATAAAACTCGCTTAACTCCCGCAAAGCTGAAGTATTTAGCTCACTGCAGATAAAGCCTTTATTCCCAGCAAAGCCACAGCACCGCGTTTTAGAATGCACTATAACTTCGCCACTCGTGCAGGTTTTGGCAATAGATTCTAGAGACTTATCCCATTTGCCTTTTTTTGTAGCACACATCGCATAAAGCGCAATATCTTCATCTAAAGGCGTGATATGCAATCGTGGCAAAAGAGTAGATTCTATACATTCAGGCATATCTAAAATGGTGAGGGTAGAATCTAGCTCTTTCAAGCCATTTTTTAGCTCATAGCTACACGCACTATGATCGCACACAATATGGATTTGCTCCACTCCCTTGCTTTGTAATTCCTTCACACTAGATTCTAATGCCTTATACACTTCCTTGCGTTTGGCTTCCGCACTTTGTGGATAGTCTTTATACGCCTTGCCACAGCAAAGATTGTTAAGATTTTGCGGATACACCACACTTACATTAGCTTTCTTACACAAGGATTCAAAGACTTCTTGCAAAGCTCTTGTATCTTTCAAGCTTGATTGCGGGGCAAAGGAGCGATTGATACAAGTGCTAAAATATATAATTGCCACTTGGGATTGTGCGTTAGAATCTTTAGATTCTAGTTTGTAGGGATTTGCCCTAGGCAGTGAATGGGGGATATAGGGCAGGAAACTCATCTTTTTGCTTAAATTGCTTAGTGTATTTTTGCCCAACATATTAGAGCTAAAGTTTGCTATGCGTAAGCCCCCTTTAGCAAGGCTAAGAGTGGTGCTAAAATGCTCGGCACTCTGTGTAGCAACAAAGCGTGAAAATATGCCTTTTGTAGCAGGGCTAAGTTTGGAGGCGATTTTACCGCTATCAATTTCTAGGGGGCAGGAGAGGGAGCACATAGAGCAGGTGGCACAGGTGTCGATGCCAAAGTATTGATAGCCCTGTTTTAACTCTTTTAGTATTGCTTTTATATGCGTTGGCTTTTGCGTGCTTTTGGCAGATTTGCAGGTGTGGATTTGTTGCTTCGCAACTGCATCTGCGGTGTCGGCTCGGTCATTTGCCTTTAGCAAACTCCCTTCGCCTCCACCTTGAAAACTCCCAAAATCATCGCAAAATCCTTCCGCATTTGTAGTGATTGATTTTTGTGGCTTGGCTCTTAAATCAGCGATTGCTTCGCTTCGTGCTTCAGCACTAGATTCTATAACACCTTTAGAATCCATAGAATCCACGCCAAGCAAAGCCTCTAGCCTTGCGATTTCTTTTCGCACCGCTATTCTCTGCCTTGGCGTCAAAGTAAGCTCTCTGCTAGGGCAGACTTTTTCGCAAAATCCACATTCCATACATTGATTGATAAAGTCCTCTACCTCGCTGCTTTGCTTGAGATTTTGCGTGTGGATTTGGGGATTATCGCTAATAATAACATCAGGATTGATAAGGCTATGCGGGTCAAAAATCTCTTTTATCCTGCGATTTATAGCATACGCTTTCGCTCCCCACTCTTTTTCTACAAATGGGGCTATCATACGCCCTGTGCCGTGCTCTGCCTTTGTGCTACCCTGCAAGGCAATGACAGAATCTACCATCGCTTCCATAAATTCCCCAAACGCCCGGCTCTCCTTTTCATCATTAAGATTAGGCGTGATGATAAAATGCACATTCCCACTTAAAGCGTGTCCAAAGATAATTCCTTGAAAGTTAAATCTATCAAAAAGCTTAGTTATAGAATCTATGCCTTGTGCGAAAGTGTGAATGGGGAAGCAAATATCTTCAGTGATGACGATACTCCCACTTGGGCGACTCCCCGCTGCTAAGGGCAAAAGGGCTTTGCGGATTTTCCACCAAGACGCCATAAGCTTTTCATCACTGCTAAAATGCACACCAAAAAGGCTTGGCACAGATTCTAACTCCTTGCTTATATGAGCGATTTTAGAATCTAGCTCCTTTTGTGTGCTAGATTCTAACTGCACCAAAATTGCACAAGCCCCACCCTGTATTTGCCCTAACTCACGCGGTGCGTTTTCCAAGCCCTTAGCAGAATCTAAACACGCATAGTCCATAATCTCTGCCGCACTCACAAGGCTTTCATTCCTTGCTAGAATCTCAACCGCCTTTGCCCCAAGAGCTAAATCCTTATAAAAAAGCAAAGCACACGCTTTAAAGGCATAATCCTCCACACATTCATACTCCACAGAAGACACAAAGCCCAAAGTCCCCTCCGCACCGATAAAAAGATGATTGATAATATCTTTTATCTCGCTAAAATCTAGCAGGGCATTGATACTATAACCGGTTGTATTTTTGATAGCAAATTTTCTTTTAATGAGTTCGCAAAGCTCTGTATCTTGCAAAATCTCTTCCCTTAGGGCTAGAAGTGAATCTGCCTTATCTTTATGCGTTTGTAAAAAGGATTCTAAATTTTCACTAGGACTAGCATTTTCGCTTGTATCAAGGATTGTGCCATTATGCAGGATAAATCGTGCGGATTTTATGGTGTTGTAGCTATTTTGCTTCACCCCACAGCACATACCGCTAGAGTTGTTTGAAAAGATTCCGCCAATCATTGCGTTATTGATAGTCGCTGGGTCTGGTCCTATCTTTTTACCATAAGGCTTTAAGGCTTCATTTGCTTCTACGCCAATCACGCCACAACTACATTTTATACTCTCCGCATTCCCCACAATCTCAATATCCTGCCAAAACGCATTGGCTAACACCAGCACAGAATCACTACACGCCTGTCCGCTTAAACTCGTCCCTGCGGCTCTAAATGTGAGCGGGGTATTATATTTTTGACTAAGTGTAAAAAGATTGATGATTTCATTTTCATTCACCGCTCTCACCACCACACGCGGCACATACGCATAACAAGAGGCATCAATCCCATAGGCAAAGCGGCGAAGATAATCTGTGTAGATTCTATCTTTAAATATTTCTTTAGCTTGGGCGATAAAGCCTTCAAAGTCTCTATATTGTGTTGTCATTTTTACTCCTTTGGCTTAATAGTTGGGTTCATCTATAATTACTTGTTGGTGGTCTATCACCCCACTTTTGTCCCATTTCTCTGCATTTTGCTCTATAATCTTTTCTAGCTCTTTGGCTTTATAAGCCATACCTGCATTATATTTTAAGCTACTTGTATCCCATAGATTGATATTTTGACTAAAGCTTGTCGCTCTGCTAAACATTCCTGCCATATTCTCTACCTTGCTTGTATCCCACTTGGTAATATCTAGATTGAAATCTTCACGCCGATAAAACATAAATTTCATATCCTTAACATTACTTGTATCCCAAGATTCTATACCTGCTAGATTTTTTCTTTTACCGCCATTTTCTTTGTAGCATTGAAACTTTATAATATCCCATTGCTTAAAATTGTTACGCCGAATCTCATTTATTTTCCCTTCATAATATAGCCAATCTATACGAAAAACTTCCCGATGATCTTGATACCCTCCACACAACTCGCCGGGTAGCCAGGCTTTCGCCCAGCTACCCCTACCTTCAGGATCATCAAATACAGGATAGTATTGATTTCTCAAGTGATTTGCAAATAAAAAGCTCATATCTGTAATGGCACTGGTATCAATCTTTGCGAGATCCACGCGTTTATCATTGATAAGCGCCACAAGCTCATCTCTATTTTGCGGAAAGTAGGGTAGTCCCTTTTTTGATTTTGGCTTTTTAGATTTGCCTACATCTGCTTGACTACATTGATAGGCTTTAGCGTAATAACAGGCATTTGCACTTTGTAGCAAGCAACCATTCTGCAAAAACTCACAGACTTTTTTCTGTGAGGCTTCTTGCTGTGAATTATCATAGTAGTTGCTAATCCCCATTATTGCAAACTTAAACCAACTTGCTCCGTAAAACTCATCTGCAAACATCGCACAATATAGCCCAAATCCCTGCAAACAAGCACTTTGAAAAAGTTGTGCCGTCATCGTATCTATGCGTTGCTGAAAAATCGCCGCCAATGCATCGTTATTATCTTCAATAATTTTATGCTCACTCTTTTTCAAATCCATAAAAAAGCTGTAACCCAAATTCACACAGCCCGTAGGCTCACCTAGCTCACAAGCCCTAGTATTAAGATATGTCAGCACACTAAATTTCGGCAAATCAGATGGTCGAAGTTTTGCAACCTCTTTGACTAAATCTTTATAGGTATCATTAAATCGCTCAAAGTCCTCTTCTCTAAAAAACTTATTTAAAGCCATACAAGAAAAGCCACTATCTATATATGCTTTTTTAACCACACAACGAGCCTGTAACTTGTTGAGATGTTTTATATATTCCTTGTCTTCAAATACACTTGGACCTGTGAAATCTTCTCTTGCCATCTTTGCATACTCAATAAACTTATATTGTGTCTTAATTTTCTCAAGGCAAGCCACTTCTAAGCCCTTTTCACACGCTAAACTAAACGCATTCAAGCCCTTTTTGGCATCATTTTTTTCCAACTCAAATATCCCCTCATCAAGCAGATGTAAAACTTCCTTATACCATTGCTTTTGCTCTTGGCTAAAATCTTTGGCAAAGATATAAGATTCTTGCTGGGAGTGCAAAAATCTTGGGATAAGAGCCTTTGTTTTTTGCAAAAGAATAGCTTCTGTGCTTTCATCTGGAAAAAAAGGATATTGTTTTTGGTGTAAGCTTCTTTGCGTAGAATCTGCTGCACTCCCTATACATACCCATAACATCATACAGAGTAAGATTTTTATAGCGATAGAGTAAAGATTGATACAAATTCTATCCTTAAAATATTCCTTTGCCTCAAGCATAAAGCGTTCAATTTCTCGTGTCATCATTGTTTTTTCTTTTGATTATTATTTACTAGCAAATTATTCCACTATTATAACACATCTGACAATTATGTTTAGTTCTTGCTGTAAAACTATAAATACCCGCATGATTTTGGTGGCTTTGTAAAACAAATCTATCATCATGGAAAAAAGTATGTATTCCTTAAAAACATCGGCTTTGAAAAGACCTTGCAAGAATGGCTAGTAAAAATACGAAATAGCGATATATCTAAAAAGTAGATTATATAATTACTAACTACTGCTATGTTAAAAGCAGATTCTAATTTTTACTTAAAATATCAAAATAATCTTATAGGATCTCATCTCAATAAGTGATCTTTGCCAACTTATTGCTACTACATTCAACGGTTTTTCCATGCAGCCTTGCCATAATTCGTGCTAATGGTATAGCACCATATAAATCACTTGTTTTATTAAGATTCTATGTTAAAAAATTCTGTATAAGGCACTAATCGTCAAAAAAGCAAATAGCAATCAAAGCTGTGTTCTGAAACATAGAATCTAAAAAAGTTAAAACCTGCATTTACTCATAATAGTCTTCTATTTCTTTTACTATAAGGTTGCCATCATCTGTTCTTTGGGCAGTGTATTTTATCTCTTTCTCTTCTGCTGCCATTTCTTCTGCACCCCCTAGACATCTCTTCTTTAAATTCTTTTGCCTTTTTCTTTGCCTCGTTTATTATCTTCTCTTTTTGTGCCTTAGATATACTATCGCTGATCTTGTTTTTTTAGCAGTTCTTACAAAAATTTCTTCAATATTTTTCTCTGTTGGCTCCTCGCCGGACTTAAACTCTAAAGTATCTTTAAGTTCTACTCTGCCTATTAGATACATAAAATCTTTTGCCGCATTGACATCGATTTTCACATGTGCTTTACAAGTAACCTTTTTTCTTGTGTCATTCACTTCATCTGTAATGAAATTTTGAAATTTCGTGCCTTTTACGATTTTTCCAGTCCTATGTCCCTAGTAAATAGAGTATCTTCCATGTGTGATTTTAAAATTTCGGTAAGTTTTTCTTGCACATCTTTATCGCCGCATTTTGGTGTGCTTGTATTAGTCTTATCACAAATAATAAAACGCAAAAGGATTTTACAAAAAAAATCAAGTAAAAGATTAAGCCTAGTATCTATTTCCGCACAGATCGATAACTCTGCCATGTGGTAATAAGATTCGTACAAAAGTTACTTTCATTATGTGGATAGATAATAATGTCATCTTGTGTCAGTAGCAAACAGAGTTTAGAATCTGTAAAAATGGGTAGCACATAAGGGGAATTGTGCCGTTGTAAGCTAGATTGCAAATAAGCTAACCATGATATAGAGGTGGTTTGTATGCATTTCTTTTGTGCTGGATAGTGTGTATTTCCTGCTTTACACTGCATGATAGCTGTGGGATTTGTAGGCTCAAAAGGTGTAAAGGAAAAGTGTTTTTGCATGGTTTTTACATTGCTATGCTTTTGCTGTGTGTATAAGATCTTATTGCTAGCTTTTAGCGTAGAATCTGGGAATTGCCTTGACATTACATGCAATATGGAATTGCTTTGAAATTTTTCCATATATTTGGCATATAAGATTCTATAAAATAAAAAAGAGTATAGGGAATCTGGCAATACATATTGCGTTGTTTCAGTGATTTGTTGCGTCTCTTTGCTGGTTTGTGTGGCATAGGTGTATTTTTGTGTGAGATATAAAAGGTTGTGTGCTAATACAATGTTATTGAGATTCTCATAACTTTCATTTTCAAGTTCTTCTATCTCTGCGGCTATATTTGCTACAAAACTAGCACTTAAAATATGATTGCTAAACTCAATGTCACTTGCAAAGGCTTCCCATGGGGCGACTATTAAGCCTCTTTCCTGTAAGAATAAAAACTCTCTAAATAAGTCTTGTGCAAAGAGTGTAAAGCTAACAGATTGCAAAAGTTTATCTTGTGGAATGCGTTTATCATAATCTTGTATTTGACTTAAATCTGCAAAATAAAGCTTTGCAAACTGCTCGTATTCCTCTGCACCTTTTTTGCTTGATGATTGTTTGAGAATGGGTAGAAACTGCTCTTTATACCATTTATTACTTTCTGCTTTATTTGTGGCAAATGGTATGCTTGGCTGTTGTGCCTTAACTTGTGTTTTTATATCTTGTTTGGATGGGACTTCCTTCTTAGCACAGGCGCTAAAAAAGGCATAAAGAATGCAAAATAAAATGAATAGAATATGCTTTGGCTGTGCTAGATTCCCTATATTCATGATTTTTATTCTTTAATCACATAAGCACATTACGCACACTTAAGCATTCTGGTATAGCTTTTAAATCATCTAGCAGCTGTGTAGATACCGCACTATCAACAAGTATTAAGGCTAATGCATTTCTTTCACTAGAATCTGTTTTTCTGCCGAGTCTAAAATCCGCGATATTTACTTTATGCTTTGCGATTGTGTGTCCTATGCTGCCTATAACGCCAGGGACATCAGTATTTCGCACAAGAATCATATTGCCATTGGGCTCTAAATCCATACCAAAACCATTAATATTATTGAATCTTACAATATGTCCATCATAGATCGTGCCACTTACACTCATGCTTTCTTTAGCAGTATTGAGAGTAATTTTTATAAGATTCTTATAAGGTCCTGTGTTATGCTTGACTTCTACGCTACTTTGCACCCCTCTTTCGGTCGCAACAAATGGGGCATTTACATAATTGATTTTATCATCAAGAGAAGGCTTTAATGTACCAACAAGTCCAAATGTCAAAAATGCGTCCTTATAGTTCTCTAGCTCAACGCCGTTAATATAAACATGTAATGCACTGATTGCCCCATCAATTGCCTGTGCAGCAAAATAGGCAAGCTTTTGTGTAAGCTCAAGGTATGCGATAATAGAATCTGGCATATCTTGTGTTTTTGTGGGGAGATTGAGTGCATTTGGAAAGGCTGAACCTCTTGCTGCTGAAATGGCGGCATGTGCAGCTTCTATTGCTATTTTTTCTTGACTTTCAAGTGTATTTGCCCCAATGTGTGGCGTTACATAAATATTGTCTAAATCTAAAAGTTTGTTATTTGTAGCGGGTTCAGAATCAAATACATCAAGTCCAGCCCATGCGATTTTTTTTGATTTTAATCCCTCGTAAAGATCATTCTCATTATACAAGCCACCACGCGCACAATTGATGAGTATCACACCATCTTTCATTTTCGCGATTTCTTTGCTTGTGATCATATTTGTAGTTTGCTTATTCTTTGGTGTATGGATAGTGATAATATCACAGGCTAGAATGTCATCAAAATTTGTCGTGTATTCTATACCCAAATCGAGAGCTTTATTTGGATTAATGTATGGATCATAGGCGATGACTTGCATGTCAAAGGCTTTTGCACGGATTCCGACGCGACTGCCGATATTACCAAAGCCAATCACACCCAGTTTTTTATCCTTTAACTCAATACCATACCAATCTTCTCGCTTCCATTTACGCTCGACTTTTAGCTGTGTATGTGCGCTTGGGAATCTACGAATAGCATTTAAAAGATGAGTCATTGTCAGCTCTACTGCAGCAATCGTATTTGCAGTAGGCACATTCATAACCACAACACCTCTGTAAGAACACGCATCAATATCAACATTATCCACACCCACGCCAGCACGCACGATAGCTTTTAGCTTTTTAGAATCTTTATATGCAGATTCCAAAAGCTTTTCATTAACTCCGGTTGAGCTTCTAGTGATAAGCACATCAGCTTTATGTAAATGTGTGAGTAGCTCATCTTTTGGTAAATGGGCTAGATTCTCCATAGAAATATCATCTTGTGTGCTTAGAATCTTTAAACCTTCATCATGGATATGATCGCATACTATAATATGTTTTTTCATGTCATTCCTTTAAAATCATTGAGATAGAATCTATTTTTTCAAACTAATTTCATACTCTATACCATAATACTTAAAATCATTTAGAATCATTTCTCGTTGCGCTTCATTTGGCATAAATAGCAATAAGTCAAGCGTATCTTTATGCTTAAAATAAGAAAAGTCGATATGCTTTTGTCGCAAAATCTCATTCAAACAAAAAAACTTATAGTCATCAAGGTTTTTTACTAGCACCTTTGTATAATCTGTCTTTAAGTCTTCATAGCGTTTGACTTCAATATTAATATCTAGCACATTTGAAGGAAACTGATAAGTAGTGGCAATTGCTTTTTCATTTGCATTGCTAATCCATACATCATCTTGTATGGTTTCCATTCTTGGGATATTTTTTATTACCTGCTTTTGTGGGATCTTGGCAACGGACTCTTCTACTTGCACATCAGCATTTTGCATTTTTTGATAAAACGCATATAAAACATAGCCACCACCAAGCACAACAATAAGTATAAGCCCAGCAATTATGCCCCTTATCATTCACAAAACCCTACACACAAAGATATTATTTTTTACCGAGATTCTTAAACTTATCGCCCAATGTATCGCCTAATGTAACTTTTTCATCAGAATTATAATCATTTAATTCTTGACGCTCTTTTTTCTTTTGTAATCTACGCACAGATAACCGCACACGATTTGCCTTTCTATCAACCTGCACTAATGCACCTTTTATAGTATCGCCCACCTTAATGCTATCTCTAGCAATATTGCCTAAATCTTCATTGCGAATAAGTGCATCAATATTTTCATTCTCTACCTTGATAAATACGCCAAAATCTTTAATATCAATCACTTGACCAGAAATCTCATCATCAATAGCGTATTTTTTTGCAAACTGCTCACTAGGTGATTCTACAAGATAGCGTCTATTAAGTGAAATTTTCTCATTTGCAGTATCGATTTTTTCAATTTTTACCTCAATAGAATCCCCAACCTTAAACTCATCAGCACACTTCTTAGATTTATCCCAAAATGCGTCTTCATTATGTAATAATCCATCAACAGAGCCAAGATTCACAAATGCACCAAAATTTGTAATAGTCGCAACCTTACCTTTTATCACATCACCTACCTTATGCTCTTTTGTAAATCGCACAAAAGGCTTATCTTGTAGCTTCTTTAAACTTACTCGTAAGCGTCTATTATCAGGGTCAATCTCTATAACCTCAACATTAATCTCTTCGCCAACTTTTAAGCAATCGCTAGGCTGCCTAATGTTCTTATCCCACGACATTTCAGAGATATGCAAAAAGCCCTCAACATCGTTGCCTAAATCTACAAACGCACCATAATCTTCGATATTACTTACCGTAACGCGTATAACATAGCCAACCTTAATCTCGTCTTTAATCTCTTTCCATGGGTCATCAAAAAGAGCGCGTATGGAAAGTGATAGCCTATTTTTCTCTTCATTATATTCAAGTGGTTTTACTTGCACCTTATCACCGACTTTATAGTGCTTTTCAGGATTCACAGGTCCCCCATGACTAATCTCTGTAAAATGCACGAGTCCATCAACAGAACCTATCTCAACAAATAAACCAAATTTTGTAACATTCTTTACGACACCTTCATAAGCCAAACCACTATCAAGAATCTTTTTTGCATTCTCTTTTTGTGCGGCAGTATGTGTGTCAAGATAACGCTTTCTTGAAATTACAATGGAGTTGCCATTTGGTCGTATATCAACTATACAAGCTTTTATGGGCTTTCCAACCACTTTAGAATCATCTTTATCACGGCTTAGAGCTGAATAATGCCTTGGCATGAAATATTCAACACCATTTGCAGATTCTACAATATAGCCACCTTTATTTTTCCCTCGTATTACACCCTCTACCACTTTATCCTTATAATCAGTGCCAAGAGCCTTGATCTCATTTACAACTTTTTCATACTTAATGGCTTTTTTGTAAGATACTCTAAGACCACCTTTTTTTGACACATGCACAAGAATGCTATCGCCTTGCTTAAACAAAAGATTCCCATTAGAATCTTTTATCTCATCGATACTCATGCGACCTTCTTTTTTATCTTGCACATCAATCATAACGCTTTCATCATCAATCTTTACGATTTTTCCTTCTCTCAAAACATTATCTTCAGATTGTTCTGAACGGTTTAACATTGTTGCAAAATCTTCTCCTTCATTTGGAAACATTTCATCGATTTTTTCTGGACTAATTTTCATCGGATACCTTTTTTGAAATCTATAGATTTTGTTATTTTAGTATATTTTCAGTGAAAATGCGATAAAAATCTACAAAAAACGATTTTTTTAAAGTAGAGTTATTGCAAAGTTTTACGCAAATTTGATTTAAATATTGTTTTATGCTATTTCATAACATTCTAAATTTTGTTAATTTTATATTAGAATATAGTATTTTCATATAAGGCTATATTATGATTATTATTCCAGCACGACTTGCTAGCTCAAGATTTCCAAATAAGATTTTATGTGATATAGGCGGTGTGCCCATGTTTATTAAAAGCGCACAAAACGCACAAGCAATCGATGAAGTCGTCCTAGCCCTAGATTCTACTGAAACATACAATATCGCAAAGCAGTATAAGATAAAGGCAGTCCTAACTCACCCAGACATTCCGAATGGCAGTCTCCGTGTGCTTGAAGCTGCTAGAATCTTAGGGCTAAATGATGATTGCATGATTATAAATCTACAAGCAGATGAGCCATTTTTAGAACACCATGTGATACAAGCGTTAAAAGCTTGTATGCAGCCTGATATTTTTATGGCAACTTGTGCGAAGAGCATAACGGCTGAGCAAGCACAAAATCCGAATCTAGTAAAAGTGATAACCAATCACTTACAACATGCCATATATTTCTCTCGCACAGCGATACCATTTTGCAGAGATTGCAATGAATCTATGCCTATAAATTATCTAGGGCATCTAGGCTTGTATGGATTCTTTAAAGCAACACTTGAAGAATATGCAAACTTACCAGAAACAAAGCTAGAACAAATTGAAAAGCTAGAACAACTTCGTGCAATTTACTACAACAAACCCATTAAAATTGCGCATGTAGAGAGTGAAAGCATAGGCATTGACACAGAAGAAGATTTAGAAATTGCTAGAAATAAGTATGGGTTTTAAGAAGTTTTAATAACTGATTTAATTTTCCATAGCAACACATTGTTGCTTAATGTCTTAAACTTTTAAATACCGACTTTATTTGGCGTTCAAAGCTGTGCAGTTTTGCATAAATCAAAGTAAGAGAAAAAATTTATACAGATTCAAAAGAATTCTATACATTCCTACCTATTTTTATACATTGTGTGGGATAGCATAAATTAGGGAGTTTAAAGGGGTATTTAAAAGATTAAAGGTTTTTGTGTTGTTGTTTGTGGATATAGGCATATAGATTTCTATAAAAATATGTAAAATGTGCATGTAGCTGGGGGTTTAAAAATTTAAATAGTGTTTAAATCTATATATTTAGAATTTAAGGGGGGGGGGGGTTAACTATGCGTTTAAGATGTTTAATGCGAGTGTAAAGGCTTTTTGCGTGTAAATTTAAGGAATCTTTTGGAATAAGCCTACAACAATGCCTAGTATCTCATAGTTTTCGCCCTCTAGCTCTGTCATCATAGCTTTTATTATCGCTTATAAGCTTGTATTTATGGCGTTTTTGCAGTCTTTTTACATAGAGTTCATCATCTATGCTATGCGGGTAACGCATATTTGTCCCTCTCGTAGTGTGCCTTTCTGCACGATAATCTGGCAGTTTTCAGGCACGACTGGTAGCATGGAGTCCCCTCTGGCTGTGATAATGGATAGATCTAGGAATGAAGTAAGCCCAAAATATGAGCGTAAAAAGTTCTTGTCTAGCTCTATGTGTCGCGTGATATGCTTATCGCTTATAAAGCCTTGCCCTGCACTTGCATAGACTTCATCATATACTGGAATTTTTACAGAATCATTTGATTGAGTGTTATTTTGACTAAATGACACTAAGGAATCACTAAGAGACAACTTGGAGACATGAGTAAGAGACATATTATTCATGCGACTAAGAGGCATATCTCTCATAACAAATAATTTCACATTAACTTCTATTTTATTGAAACCATCTAATGTAATATTATTGTCTTTTACAGATTCATATCGTTTAATACTTTGCAAAGATACACCACTTACTTTTGACAAGTCTTCTTGAGTCCATTTTTAACTTCCCTTATTGCCGTATTTTATAATTTAGTCTCATGCAATGTATTATCCTTTTTACAAACATAATGCCACCGAGGCATGAGAATAAAGGCGTGGGCTTTATCTAAAGTCCTAAACCAAAGAGATATAGAATCTCTAAATCTCTCTCATGTGACAGATCTAAAGGTATAGGGGGGGGCAGAAATAAAAACTTAGAGAAATGCTAGATTCAGAGGGATTTTATATCCCAAAATCGATGTATTCCGCAG
>NZ_FZMS01000025.1 GCF_900198365.1 Helicobacter bilis
CCTGTATCCTTTTTCACCCGTCCCCTTATATCATTGACTTTAGATTCTATTTTTTTAAAAGGATATTAAATGGAGCATATGATTTTATCTTTGAATAGCCTTTGCATAACTATCTTAGGCATAAGTGTGGTTATTCTTGCAAAAAATTAGAGAAAGGAAAAACAATGCACAATAACATGATATAACAAAGAAAAAACGAAGTTATGGTTTTGCTTGAGAATAAGGAGACACAAGAGTAAATTTGTGCTTTGTGTAGAAATGAGCAAGGAGGGATAAATTTAAGGTGGTTTATTAAACATTGCATTAGATTCTAAGCCTGCACAATACAGGTTGTTTATCCCCCCCCCCCCCACAACTCAAATAACATCTTGTGGGGAGCTTAGAATCCCCCTTACCGCACTTGCTGCTGCCACTTCAGGGGAGCTAAGATACACTTCGCTTGTGGTATGCCCCATTCTGCCTACAAAGTTGCGATTTGTGGTAGAGACGCACTTTTCATTTGCTGCTAAGATTCCCATATGTCCGCCAAGGCAAGGACCACAAGTAGGCGTAGATACCACCGCTCCAGCTTTAATAAAAGTCTCTAAATACCCACGATTAATGCACTCTAAATAGATATTTTGCGTAGCAGGAATGATAATGCAACGCGTATTTTTTGCTATTGTTTTATCCTTTAGAATATTTGCTGCTACTTCCATATCACTTAGCCTACCATTCGTGCAAGAGCCGATGACAACTTGATCTATCTTTATCTCGCCCCACTGCTCTCTTTCTTTGGTATTTTCAGGCAAATGCGGAAACGCCACGGTGTGATCTATAGAATCTAGCTCAATATCAAAGACTTCTTCATACTCGGCATCTTCATCAGCCTTGTAGATTCTAAACTCCTTGTTTGTGCGTCCCTTAGCATATTCAATCGTAATGTCATCTACTTCAAAAATGCCATTTTTCGCCCCCGCTTCAATCGCCATATTCGCAATGCAAAGCCTATCATCAATGGTTAGATTTTTTAGCCCCTCTCCGCTAAACTCCATACTTTTATACAACGCCCCATCAACGCCGATTTTACCAATAATATGCAAAATCACATCTTTGCCACTCACATAAGGGCGGAGTTTGCCCTTGAGATTAAACTTCATCGCCTTTGGGACTTTAAACCACGCCTCGCCTGTTGCCATACCCACAGCCATATCCGTGCTTCCAACCCCCGTGCTAAACGCACCCAACGCCCCATAAGTGCAAGTGTGAGAATCTGCACCTATAATCAAATCGCCGATGGTTACAATGCCTTGTTCAGGCAAAAGGGCGTGTTCTACCCCCATATTCCCCACATCATAGTAATGCTTAATATCAAAGTCATTGGCAAAACAGCGGCATTGCTGAGATTGCGTGGCGGCTTTTATGTCCTTATTTGGTGCGAAGTGATCCATTACAAGTGAGATTTTGCTTTTATCAAAAACTTGCGTGAATTTAGCTTGTTTAAAGGCGTTGATTGCCACAGGCGTGGTAATGTCATTGCCTAGCACCATATCTAGCTTTGCCCTAATTAAATCATTTGCCTTGACAGATTCTAATCCCGCTCTATCAGCTAAGATCTTTTGACTCATTGTCATTCCCATAATTTGCTCCTTACTGATTGTTGTTTATCGTTTTGTAATGTCTCTAAATACTCTTGCATAGGCAGTGTATCTACCTTTGCACTAAAGATAGCAAAAGATTCCAAAATCTCGCAGCCACAATATTTAAACGCGCTTGTAAGCGGGCTTAAAATCGTCTCAAGGCTATATCCGTGATGCCCATCATAGCTCTCTTTTGCCCCGCCTAAAGTCGTAATGACTTGAAACTTCTTGCCTTGCAATAGCTTAGAAACTCAACCCTTTGGGTGGAACAAGGCTTGGGGTGCAAAAAATGGAGTTCAGATTCCTATCTTTTTGCCATCTTGTTTTTAAGTAAAAGAAAAACATGGTAATATTATACACTTTTTATTGACTGAAGGAAGCAAGATTTGTAAGATCTAGTGTAAAAAACACGCAAAATATCTAAATCTCATGAAAGATTTATGTATAATACGCGAACTAGCTAACAATAAATATCCTATGTAACTAAAGGGAAAATATGAGCAGTTTTGAGACAATTATCGGTTTAGAAGTGCATGTGCAATTGAATACGAAAACAAAGATTTTTTGTTCATGTCCTACGAGTTTTGGGGAATCACCAAATACAAATGTGTGTCCTGTGTGCTTGGGATTACCGGGGGCTCTTCCTGTGTTAAATGAAGAGGCGGTAGCAAAAGCTATATCTTTTGGAACGGCAATCGGGGCTACGATACATCAAGATTCTGTATTTGCGCGTAAAAATTATTTTTATCCAGATTTACCAAAGGCATATCAAATCAGCCAGTTTGAGATTCCAATCGTTGGCAAAGGGCAGCTTGATATTGAGGTTGATGGGGAAGTAAAAACCATAGGTATCACGCGCGCACATTTAGAGGAAGATGCGGGTAAAAATATCCATGAAGGCACGCATTCAAAAATTGATTTAAATCGTGCTTGCACGCCGCTTTTAGAGATTGTGAGTGAGCCTGATATGCGTAGTAGCAATGAGGCGATAGCTTATCTAAAGAAGCTACATTCTATCGTGAAATTTCTTGGTATAAGTGATGCGAATATGCAAGAGGGAAGCTTTCGTTGTGATGCAAATGTGTCTATTCGTCCAAAAGGTGAGAATAAGTTTTATACAAGAGTTGAGATTAAGAATCTAAATAGCTTTAAATTTATCCAAAAGGCTATTGAATATGAAGTAGCAAGACAGCAAAATGCCTTTGAAAATGGCACTTATGATACTGAAGTCTATCAAGAAACACGCCTATTTGATACCGATAAAGGCGTAACAAAATCTATGCGTGGTAAAGAAGAGAGTGCAGACTATCGCTATTTTAATGACCCAGATTTATTGCCTGTTTTTCTTAGTGATGAGTTGCTAGAGAGAGCTAAAAATATCCCTGAAATGCCAGATTCTAAAATCAAGCGGTATATAGAAACACTTGGCATTAAAGAGAGTGATGCAAAGGTATTAGTGCAGGATACTGATATGGTGCGATATTTTGAATACATGGTAGAAAAGGGTATATCGCCGCGTCTAGTATGCACATGGTTAAGCGTAGAGTTGCAAGGGCGACTAAAAAATGGTAACACACTTGCTACTTGCGGTATTAATGAAGCTACATTTGCAACATTATTGCAACGCATTGAATCTCAAAAGATTAGCGGCTCTGGTGCAAAAGAGATTCTTGATGTGCTAGTGGAAAAAAGAGGTGGTGATGTTGATATGCTGATTAAGGAATTAGGTCTAGAGCAAATCAATGATGATGGTGCGATATTACAAGTTATTGATACACTTTTAGCAGCAAATCAAGATAAAGTCGCAGAATATAGGGCAGGTAAGGAAAAAATGTTAGGCTTTTTTGTAGGGCAAGTGATGAAACAAACAAAGGGTATGAATCCAGCAAGGGTAAATGAGCTTTTAAGAGAGAAATTAAAGGGATAAATATCTATGATAAAAGTCTATGCTATGTAATAAATAATATGAAAAGAAGAGATGTTTAACAAAAAGCATACAATAAGCTTTATGCGTGTTAAACATATATACAAGTTATTCTAAATTATTGTTGATTTGAGTTTAAAAAAAAGAGGGAGAACCCCTTTGTTAAAATCCATGTTAAAGCTTTTGCTGCATTCAATACAACAATCACCAGAATCTCAAATAAAGACGATTTAATAAAACAATATAGAATCTTAAATCATAATAAAATACAATAAGGATAAAAATGCAAGATATTACAACAAATAAAGATTTAATTACTAAATCTAGCACAAAAGAACTTAAAATCTTTGTCAGTGCGCTTGAGCCAAGCTCTAATCTACACTTAAGAAATCTCGCGAAAGTTTTGCCAGAATCTTGCACACTCATTGGTGTATGTGAAAGTGAGATAGGACGGCAAGTTTTAAGCCCTAGTGAGTTTGCCATTATGGGTTTTAGCGATGTGGCAAAAAAGATTCTATTCTTTAAAGAGGCTATGCAAATTCTTAGTGAAGCAGCCCTTACATGCGATAAGATTCTCTTAATGGATAGCTCATCATTTCATCTAAGACTTGCGAAAAAGATACGAGAGAAAAATCCAAATATTCCTATTATGTATTACATATTGCCGCAAGTGTGGGCGTGGAAAGAGTGGCGTGCAAAAGAGATTGAGAGATTATTTGATAAACTTGCGTGTATCTGGCCCTTTGAGCTGCACTATTATGAAAAAAAGGCACGATATGTAGGACACCCGCTACTTGATATTTATACAGAATCTAAGCAGTTTTATAGTAAAGATTCTAATATCTTTGTATTTATGCCCGGCAGTCGCAAAAGTGAGATAAAAAAGCTTATGAATGATTATAGAATCTTAGCTAAAAAGCTTTTAGAAAAGCATGAAAATGCGATCTTAAGACTTATTATCCCAGAGAAATTCCGCGATACAAAAATGATGGAAATATATGGCGATATAGATATGTTTCATCTAGTGTATAATACGCAAGAAGGTTTAAGTAATGCGTCCTTTGCCTTTGTGTGTGCGGGGACTGCGACACTTGAGGCAAGTCTCATGCAGATTCCATTTGTGCTTGTCTATCGTGCGAAATGGATTGACTACTTTATCGCAAGAATGTTTGTAAAGCTAAATTTTGTTGGACTAGCAAATATCATTTATCAAGCTATGCTTAAAGAAAATGGCAAGGATATTAAAAAAGCTGGGCTTGGTGATGATTACTTGCATGAGGAGCTTTTACAAAATGATTGCAATGCTAAAAATATGCTTAAAGCTTATGAAAACTTCAACTATCAAAAATATTTTGAAGGCGCATCTACACTACGCAAATATCTAAAACATGGTAGCAAGGATAATGTGGCAAAATGGCTACTTGAGCCTTGATTTTAAGTGTTTTATAGCAAAGAGGGCATAGAATCTTATGAAGTCAAAAATGTAATTCACATTATTTTTTGTATAATTAGATTTTGCGAATGAAACTATAAAAGGACAGAAATGATAGAGACTTGTTTATTCCCAGCAGCAGGTTATGGCACGAGATTCTTACCTGCGACAAAGGCAATGCCAAAGGAAATGCTACCCATTCTTACCAAACCACTCATTCAGTATGGCGTAGAGGAAGCCCTTGATGCAGGCTGCAGGACAATGGCGATTGTTACAGGGCGTGGTAAAAGAAGTATTGAGGACCATTTTGACATTAGCTATGAGTTAGAGCATCAAATAAAAGACACTTCAAAAGAGACTTTGCTAAGTGAGATACGAAATATTATGGAAACTGCTACTTTTAGTTACACACGGCAAAAGGAAATGCGAGGTTTGGGACATGCGATACTTACAGGCGAAACACTTGTGGGTAAGAATCCATTTGCAGTGATTTTAGCTGATGATTTATGTTATAGCGAGAGTGAGGGGGTGCTTACTCAAATGATGAGAATCTATGAAAAATATCGCTGTTCTGTCGTAGCTATCGAAGAAATAGATTCTAATGAAGTCCATAAATACGGCATTATCGAAGCCGATATGCTAGAAGATGGAATCTATAAGGTAAAATCCATGATTGAAAAGCCTAGCATTGAAAAAGCCCCAAGCAATCTAGCCATCATTGGCAGGTATATCTTAACGCCTGATATTTTCAATATTTTGCGTATGACAAAGCCCGGCATTAATGGTGAGTTGCAAATTACAGATGCACTTTTAGAGCAGGCAAAGCTAGGAAGAGTTATCGGCTATAAATTCAAGGGAATCCGCTATGATTGTGGCAGTATCGATGGCTTTGTGAAAGCAACAAATGATTTTTATAAACGATCACAAAAGTAACACTTTTTACATTGATAGCTTCAACTAAAAAATTAAAAGTATGCGTATTTCACAGATTATAAAAGTTGTGCTAGAATGCTCGATTAATTTTTCAAATGGCATACATAGCTACAATATCTGTTGTCAAAGGAATTTATTATGAATAGACTTGCACGAAAGATTGTGCTTTTTGGCGCGGTCATCATTGCGATATTGCTTATAGTGCTTTATTTTGCATCAAGGAAAATGTTGCAAGAAGTAGAAAGCCGTCTTAATCAAGGTATGGAGTTTGCGCGCATTCAGGTAAAAGAAGCCCAAAGCAGCCAATATGGTATTCAAAGCTTTGATTATACACCATTTAAATGTAGCGGACTTATGGATTATAAGTGCAAATCTGAAAAGATAACCATTTATATGGACGACTTTACAACCTCACACCATGATATACATGAGAGCATACGACTTCACAATTTTACATTGAGTAGCGAGGATATAAAGAGTAAAAATCATCTTTCATTTAGGGTAAAAACAGATATAGAATACCCAACTATGAATAAATTTTTTGGAGATTCTACAAAAGAGCCACTCATTGCATTTTTTAATCATAGTGCCGACTCGTTACTACCAAATAGACTAGAATGTGAGCAAGACTATCTCTACAAGACTGATGAAGGTGCATCGCATACAATCACAGCAAACACACAATGTAATCTCATATCACAAATGTTTAGCGCCAATACAGAATCTGTAAATGTTTTCACACCAAATGCCGAACGCACACATATAATTGGGATTCTATATGACATAGCAATGGCTATGAATGGGGATTCCAATAAAGAGGAACTGCAAGCTCAAAATATCCCACACGAACTACTTTCATTAAAATTTAACATTCAGCCAAAACAATCATTTAAGGATTTTCTAGCAGCCAATGATAAGCTTACTTCAGAGCAAAAAAAGACCTTAGAAACACAATTTGAAGCAAATCTAAGTCTTATGAAACTCATCGGTACGCCTTTCCTTGCATCATACATAGGCACAAATAGTCAAACTCTCATACAAGGCGTAAGTGATATTATGCAGAACAAATCAAAAGAGCTAGGCATTCAACTCACACTTAAAAATCCACCAAATTTTCAACCATTGAAAGTCTTTAAAAGCATGAGTGTAACAGACTGGCTAAGTTATTTTAATAAAAACTACGACATTATAGTCAATACAAAAGAGCAATAAAGATTATAAAGTAGTAGGCACAAAACCCCTTGTATTACGATTTTTGAGATTGCACTTTTAGTTCTCAAATTTATCTCTTTGATATTGAAACATATTAGGCTTCATGCAACAATGAATTTGAATTCCATATGGGCTAATATTTCAATTTGCAATAGTCTTTTATGCTTATAAACCTGTTAATCACGAAGGACTCAATGCGTAAAAACATATAAGAAACTAAACATTCTCATTGATTCTATGACAAATCTTACCACCGATAATGCATATTAACACCATAAAAGCTACCAAAGCGATCGGCACTAATTTCAGGCGTTACGATAAATCTTGTTTGCGGATTATATCGCGTAGTAAAGACATACGCCCAGCCCCATGCTATCGCACTGCCGATTGCGACTTGCCAAATTGTGTGTTTTTTAGCATATACGCGAGATGCTGCGGTAACCACGCCAAGCCCTATAAGTGGCAATGCAGGTTTCCAACCATAGCGATAATACACAAAACCAGCGGCACTAAATGCACCACCAGCATGTCCGCTAGGCATACCTTTATAGTCATCGCAGCAAGGTCGTTTTGCAAAATCTATGCTTGTGCCATTGAGATGAGCGTATTCAAACCCCCTTTTGATAAGCTCTATTGTGCCTTGTGTGGCAAGAGAACCAGCGGCAAGTTGAGCTGCCCCCTCATAATCACGCATACCAAGACTAACGATTAACACGCCAAATGGCGCAAGTGTCAAGATATCGCCTAACTTTTCAAACTCATCTCTAGCTTGCATATTTTGTGTAAATATGAGTAAGCATATGCATAAAATCTTTTTATATGTTTTAGATATAGACATTTATCACCTTATTCATTCCAATTTTTAGAATCTACTTTGCTTTTATGTGCGTAATCTTTTTGCATTGCAAATCGCGTTGTGCGATGATCTCATCAAGTGTTGTGCTAAAAAGTGAGCCTTGACATTTGACCTCATATTGTGCCACTAGCTTATAAAAATCATCGTAAGATTCTATAATGCCATTCATAAAAACATAGTGTTTTAACTCGCGTAAATCATAAATTGCATTGGCATTTGAAGCTATATTTAAGATTATGGATTGCAATGTAGTTTTTAGATCTTCTTTGCTTTTTACATGCTTAAAATCCTTTGTGTAGAAAAATAAAAATTGCTCTTGATTTTGCACATTTGCAAACTTTTCTCCATAGTATTTTTTATATGGATTCTTAGTGAAAGACTGCAATGTATAACCTGCTATCTCCCCATCACATGGATATTTTCTTGTTGTAAGCAATGATTGTAAAGTTCTTGTATATTGCTTATTAAAGCCGCATGTAAAAGTAATGTTAAGTTCTGGAATATTGGCTATTTTATAAGAGTCGTTTAACTCTTGTAGTTCGTTGATAGCCATGCTAAATGTTTCTTTTTTGGGAAGCATTTTTGCAATCTCTTTTACTTCTTCTAAAAATATTTTATCATTCTGCACATAAGCATATTTAATCGTATAGTTTGATGAGTTTTTAAAAGTATCTTGCATGACATTCATGCAGGAACTCAAACACAAACAAGCCAACACAATAACACAAAAATGTAATATATAAAACTTTGTTTTAATAAAATGTAAAATCATAAAAAACCTTATGTGGTGAGAAGTAGATAATAATCAAAGCTAGATTTTGTTGATTCTATCATGAAAATTTCATAATAGCGAGGTTGCCATTGACCTTTTAGACATAGCTTTGATTTTAAAATAAGTAGTATAGCAATAAAACACTTACAAACTCTTATGTTAAGAAGCATTTATATTGAAAAAAAGTGAAAATATCTTGTGAAACTAGATTTTTTATTGAGATTATATTTTGTCATTTTGAGATGAAGTCAAAATCTCTCTTATACAATCCAATCTCGAATGTTTTGCTTTGCTTAATAGATATCAAAACTTAACATCTGCTATAAACCAATATGCTACCCGATCTTACAAAATACCCAAATTCTTATAAAGCGGTATTTTTGGCAATAAATCCTGCAATACAGAATCAAGCTCTTTTATATTCTCTTTATCGCTTTCTAGATCTACACCAGCCTTATTGAGTTTTCTACCTTGTGCTTTGAGAATATCCCATGCAAATGCACCTAAACCTTTTTCATCAACGCCACTCATTAATCCATATAAAAACACTTGCGATACTTCATTAATCAATACACCGCCACCAATAAGTGGAGCAGCCGCATATCGCACATATTGCTTTTTGCACTGATTGCTGAAAATATGTCGATTGAAATCTATTGAGCGTTTTGCAATAGAATCTGTAATATCTTTATTTGTTACTGGGTGTGTATAGCCGCTTGTCATCATATCTGCGACAAGCTTAGCTAACTCTCGTATATGTAACCCCCCCCCCCCCAGCTGTAGCTGTGCCTCACGCATACTTTTTGGTGCATAAGAATCTTTTGCAAGAAATGCAATCATATCTTTCCTAATTGCATCAAGATCTTCTGCATCGCTATCAGGTATGCTTGTAAGTGTAAAGCGGGTATTGAGAAACTTATCACATATTTGCTGCCCTGATAGCTTTTGTGCCCCTTTTACAAATATATCATTTCGAAATTGTCTATTAAGATAGTAATCTTTTAGCTGCTCTTTTAATGTCGGTTCTGCGATTTGATCTAAAAAGGCTTGATTTTGCTTATTTAAACTAGAATCTTCATAATGCCACAAAGGTAATGCCCCACATGCAAATTGTAATTTACATGATTCCAAATCACGCACCATATCAACAAAGTAGCAACAATTTGCTCCATCATTAAAAAATTCATGTGCTAAATAGTCAAACTTTTCATTTTCGATTATTTGTGAGACTCGTGCTACACTTGGATTATTCTGCAGATAAAGCGGATTTGTCTCTAAAAAGTCTTTGAAAAATCCAAGTGCATTGCGGATTCGCTCGACTTTCGTACCAGATATGTAGTCATGATACATTGTAAGCAACTTGCGTGAAGACCATTTGCCATCCCAACCCGGAAAACAATTGTAACTTACATATACAATACCGCCAACTTTTAGATGATCGCGGATAATCTGCAAAATCACCTTTTGATTCTCATAACTTACCCACGACCATACACCAGCAATACAATGTAGTCAAACTCTGCTTCTTGCTTTTGCAATCGTTTATACAATAGCTCAAAGCTATCATCATAAAGCTGTATATCCGCGTTGCCGACTTTAGCTAAGTTTCGTGCAAATAGGGTATGCGATGGATTAAAATCCGTCCCAACAAAACTCATATCAGTAGTGGCAGCATGCACGCATAAACTCACACCCCTACCAAAACCCATTTCAAGATAGCTTTGCTTATCATTAGAATCACTGCTTGTTTGCAAACTAATGCAGTCGTGCTGACCGACATCAAAACCCGCAAAAGTGAGATTTAGATTCATAAAAAGTGGATTTAGATATGAAAAATAAGTATCAAGATACTCAATGTCTGTTACATAACCATCATTCCAATTTGCCATCAATAGTCCTTTAGTGTATTTTGTGTGCGATATTGTAGCATAAAACTAGCTTTGTGTATTGATATTGTAAATCCCAATTTTTAGCCTCACTCATGTTGCACTGCGAACACAACGCAATAGATATGACATGAAATCTAACTTTTTTGTCTTAGAATAATAGCTAACAGAACTAAACCTTACCTTTTACAAAAACAACATCAATATATCATACATCAACAACACAAAGCGTAAAACAAAAAACCATAAAAATCAAAATCTACAAAATCCCAAATTGTTTGTAGAAAGATTCATCAATATCTTCTAGTAAGCCTTGTTCTTTTAGGTTATTAAGGATAGCTTTGGAACAAAGTGTATCTTTAGGCCATTCTCTATCATAACCCTCTAACTCGCCCTTAGCGGTTGCATCTAAAAAAGCGCACTCTTTAATAATCTTTAAATCCCTTGCTATATCGATAGAATTTACCACTCGCCATACAAGCATATAATAATTTGTCAAAATATTATCACTATCTACAAAGATAAAAAATGCGGCATATTGTCTAAGGGTTTCATAGAATCTAGTCGCATATTCTAGTATTGGCGTATCTTTTTTGTTTATACCACAGATTATAAGCGGATTTTTATGCTTATAGATATGCAGAGATTCTATCTCATTTGCGATATTTTTCATAATTTTTAATAAGTCATTTTCGCTAATTTCTGTAAAATTATGAAGTAGTTTTTCACCACTTGCATCAATGCCTAGCTTCCCACTTATAGCAAAGCTTTCACACGCATGATCGAGTGCATCGCAGTTTCCCATAGTGCTATATAGCTTTTTAGTATCAATTCTATCAAGGATATAATCACATAGAATCTTGTAGTCTTTATGCAGACTCGGTGCTTCTTCACTCACAAAAAGAGCATGTTTTACAAAGCTCATCTGCCCTATACCAAAGAAAGTGTGCATCGTTTGCAAACTTTGTGCGGGATAGTCTGTCTTCACTTTTGCTAAGATGAGATTGTGAAATACGCCATTTTCTGGCATAGAGTAGTCTATAAGTCCATGTGCGCTTGTCTGCAAAAGTGGTAAGAAAAGCCGCTCTGTCATATAGCCCATATATTTATCTTCAAGCGGTGGCTTACCCACAACGGTGGCTAGATAGACTGGATTGTGCTTCATAGTGATAACACTCACTTGCATGATGGGATAAGGCTCTATTGGTGTGTAAAATCCTGTATGATCGCCAAACTTTCCTTCGGGGGCAAACCTGTTTGTATCTACAAAGCCTTCAATCACAATATCACAATCATGTGGCACGGCTAATTCATTACTCACACATTCAGCTAATAGCGGATTTTTAGCGCGTATAAGCCCATATAGCATAAGCTCAAAAATCTTTGGCGGCATAGGGGCTTGAGCGCACCATATATAAAGAGGGTCGCCACCTATGGCGATGCTTACAGGCATGAGTTTATTTGCCCTTTTGTATTCGTGGAAAAAATGCGTTGCATCTTTGTGAATCTGCCAGTGCATAAGCAATTCATTATGAGAGTGAATCTGTAAGCGATACATGCCTATATTATTAGATTTACCATCAAGGCTTCGTGTATAAACCTGCCCCATTGTGATAAATCGCCCTCCATCTTCCTCCCAAGTCTTAAGTATAGGCAGTGAAAAAAGATCTATTGAATCTTTTGTATAGATTCTCTCTTGACATGGGGGTTTGTTCTTATATTTTTTGGGGAAAACATGTCGCATAGCCCATAATTCTTTTAGCTTTGCAAATTTTTCTTTAAAAGTCTTTGGCATGGAGAGATTGAGTAGATTTTTCATCACATTAGCGATAGATTCTAAAGATTTAAAGTCGGCGTTTGAATTATAATGCGTAGCGATTAACTCGAGTCTTTTTTGCGAACCAAAAACATTCATTAGGACTGGGATATGAAAAGATTCTATATTTTGGGTGGTTGTGTTAGAATCTTGCTTGCTAGAATCTATGCTGTTAAAATTAGATTCTATAAGATTAGATTCTATATGTGCGGTGTAGGTTAGGTCTTGTGTCATTTGCGTTATTGGGTGTAGTTTTTTGTCATGTTGGGCATTACGAAAAGGCGAAATATCTTTTTTAGATTCCATGTTAGATACTTCGCCTAAAGGCTCAGTATGACAAGGTTTAGAATCTAGATTTTGAGAAGTTTCACTTTGCTTAGCATGACAATTACTAGATTGCATATTGTGTTGCGTGCATCCTGTGCTAGTCCCTGAAAGTGTAGAATCCTTATGTTTTCTATGTATAGGACGAGTGAAAAGCAGGGCTTTAGAATCTTTTTTCTTCACTTCTAAATAGGCTAAATGCGGTATCTCTAACTCAATATCAAGGGGTGTGTCAATAATCTTTAGTTCATTATGTGATTCTAAAAAGCGGATAAAATCTTGCATACTATTCCTTTATATTATGATTTATGCTAAAAAAGCTTGAGCCACTGCCACTAAAATACACATTGCCATAATCTTTATGTAGCCCTTTTGCAATAGCTTCTAACTCATAGAGATTACAAGCAGGTTTATATAAGTCATTAAGCGTGTATATGTCGTATGTTTGTAATAGCGTAATGGAATCTTTTTGTAAGTCTATATTATCTTTTTTAGAATCTTTTATAGCTTGTTTTTCTCTAGCAAATTCTTTATATACCGCCCCTGTATTACATGCGATAGTATTACAATGGATAAGAAAATGCGGTAATTTTTCATAAAAAGGCTCTATAATCTCGCCTGTGCCATAGACATTTGCACTAAGAAAACTAATAAAATAGCTTTGTCTTTTTTGCTTGAGAGAGTTTAAAAATATAGAATCTAGATTCTTGTCATATTTGCAAGTGTGGGCAAGAGATTCGCTCGTGCGAGTGCGTAAGCACGAAATATCTTTTTTAGATTCTATATTAGAATCTTGTTTGGACTCTTTTATCATTTCTAAGTCTTTAGATATCTTGCTACGCTCAACATGACAAATATTAGAATCCAAGTTTTCATCTTGCGTCTGTTTAAATAAAATAGAATCTAAATCTCCCTTACTTAAATCTTGTTTCACATAAAAATATGGTGTGATATGTGTGCTATTTTGCGTATAAATCATAAGGAAAAAGGCTACATCACTACCAAGTGCTTTTGCATATTGATATAGAATCTCTTTGCTGCAATTTAGGTTAAATAACTCATTGAGTAATAAAAGCATTAAGGCTGCATTCACACTGCCACCACCAAGCCCACCGCCAACTGGTATTCTCTTATCCACGATAATATGAATGAAGCAAGGATTAATATTAGAATCTATATGTTTTGCTAAAAGCATGTAGGCTTTATAAATGAGATTATCTTCTAGTTTGCAGTCAAAATTGCCATAGAGATAGCATTGTATTGCGTTATGCTGCTTTGTTGTTTCACTAAATGTTGTATATCTTTGCGGTAATTTTTTGACTAAATTTTGTTGTGTTAATGCTTCTTTATCTAAAGGCTCTTTTATAATCAAAAAGGAATCATACAAGCTACCCTCTACTAAGCAAAAACGCGATTGTAATGTATGAAGATTCCCTATTTTTTCACCTATTTTTAGTGTGATATTTATCTTTGGATAGGCTTTAGCATAATAAGCTTTAATTGTTTTAGTCATGTAGATTCTCTTATATTTTAAATAAAAAGGATATTATACATTATTGTTTAAGTTTTACACAAAGCTAAGTTTTAATAAGCTGCATAAACTCCATTCTAGTCCTTGAATCTTGTTGAAATAATCCACGCACAGCAGATGTTAGAATCTTTGAGTTTTGCTTGGCATTGCCACGCATTGCCATACATAAATGCAAGGCTTCACAGACTACCATAGCCCCTTTTGGTTTGAGTGAGTGCATGATTGTATCAGCGATTTGTGTGGTAAGCTTTTCTTGTATTTGCAATCGTCTAGCAAAGACTTCTACTAGCTTTGATAGATTTGAGATTCCAACGACTTTTCTATCTGGGATATAACCGATTGAGATTTTCCCAAAAAAAGGCAATAAATGATGCTCACACATTGAGTAAAACTCAATATCTCGCACAACCACCATTTCATTACACGCCCCATCGCTAAATACAGAATCTAAAATACTATTTGGATCTACTCCATAACCACTATACAGCATTTCATGCATCTTTGCTACTCTCTCTGGCGTTTTTATGAGTCCCTCTCTTTTACTATCTTCACCGATAAAGCAAAATAGGTCTTGCATGTAGCTTTGTGTGTTTTTTATATGTGTTTCTATATTTATTTTTGGCGTTTTTGATATGCTTTTTTTAGATGACATACTATTCCTTTTGATTTACTCTCAATTATAACACATAAAGCAAGATATAGCACTCATGCCCCTATATTCTTAAAGTGAAATATTATATAAAATCATTTCTAGAATCTTGCGTTTATTCTTTAAAATTTGTTACAATTTGCGTTTTTATTTTAAATATATTTTTACGATTTAGAGTAGTTAGAGTGAAGCTTATAATGAGGATATTATGATTTTTTTTACTTTGGAGTTTGCGATTGTATTCTTATTATTTTTCTGTTTATACTGGGGGTTAAAATATGTAGGCAGAATCTATCAAAATGCTTTATTATTGCTATTTAACTACGCTATATTATTATGGATTAATCCATATTTTGGTCTTGTAGTAGCCATATATACGCTTGTTATCTACCTTTTTTCTAGTCTTATTTATCTGTATGAAACGCGGGTTATGCTTACCTTATCACTTGGGCTTGTTGTGCTAAATCTCTCTTTTTTTAAATATTTTGCCTCCATTAAAGATAGCTTTGATATGATATTTATGCTTGTTGGGCTTGATGTCATTGATATTAATATCTTATTTCCTTTAGGACTTAGCTTTTACACCTTTGCTTCAATTACCTACCTTGTGTCTGTCTCAAAGACTAGAAAAATGGCTAGTCTATTTTCTTTAGCAACATTTTTATCATTTTTTCCTACTTTTATTTCTGGTCCTATTATGCGGAGTGAGTTTTTCTTCTCACAGCTTCATAAAGAAAGACATCTTGGCAAGACAAGCCTTATCTTTACACTGATTTTATTTGGCTTATTTAAGAAAGTATTATGTGCTAGTTACCTGCAAACCTATTCAGATTCTATATTACAAAATCCAGCAGATTATAGCTCCTTAACGCTTTTACTTGGAATCTATGCGTATGCAGTGCGCCTGTATTGTGATTTTAGTGGCTATGTGGATTTGGTGAGTGCATTTGCCTTAATGCTAGGCTTTAGCTTACCGCAAAATTTCAACATGCCCTATGCAGCAAGAAATATCAAAGATTTTTGGGGGAGATGGCACATTAGCTTATCGCTTTTTATACGAGATTATATCTACATTCCTTTAGGTGGGAATAAAAAAGGCTTTTTCTTAGCACAAATCTTTGTATTAATCTCTTTTGGTTTATCAGGTATATGGCATGGCAATACCTATAATTTTCTTATTTGGGGGCTTTTGCATGGATTTGGGACGATTTGCTTTAATTGCATGAGGGCATTAAAACTCTCTATACCTATCCCTTATGTAAGTGCTTTTATCACATTTCATTTTGTAACTTTTGCATGGGTATTTTTCTATTATCCAAACCTTGAAGATGCTCTCTTTTATTTAGAATCTTTCATGTTAAATAGCACAAAACCCTTTTTAAATACTGAGATTTTATTATGTATTTTATGTGCTATTCTCTTTGTGCTTTATCGTCCATTGTGTGAGAATATGGAGAGAAGATTCTCTATATTTTTCTACAAAATGCCTTTTATTTTGCAGCCATTTGTATTTGCATGTTGCCTTATTGTTATTATAGGATTTGGTCCAAGTGGCATTCCAAACTTTATTTATGCAGGATTTTGATATGCAAGGCACTAATATGGGAATAATACGCTTTGTTTTTGTGGGACTACTTACTATGCTTTGTGTTTGCTATGTGTATCACAGAAGTATTATTTCCTACATTGTGCAGCAGTATCATTATGCAAGTGATATGATTACCACAGAATCTTCATTTTTTTCATTTGGGGATATGATTGCAGCTAGATTGGAAAAAATGCGAGTTGCCATCTTTGAACCAGAATCTAGCACAATAGAGTTAGCCCTGCCACAATATGATAAATCACCCATAACAGACACATTGGAATTAGATGAAATCAAAAAGGAAGAGATTGTAGAATCAAATGATACTACTACAAAAGATTCTAAACTAGCTAACACAAATACACAAAAACCTATATTGCAAGAAGAGATTATAAATACAGAATCTACTTCTACTTACATACAAAATAGTGATAAAATGCTTATACTACCACCACAAACAAGGTTTTTGCTTATCGGTGATTCTTTAATGCAGGGTATTGGCATGGTTTTACCCCGTATGTTACAACAGCATGGTTTTCGCACAAAAAATCTTGCAAAGCAAAGCACAGGACTTACTTATCCATCATTTTTTAACTGGGAGAGGGCGACAATGCAAGCCTTTCAGCAGTATAAAGACATAGGCGTATTAGTCGTGTGTCTTGGGGCAAACGATCCATGGAATATGCCAAAAATGCGTTTTGGCACAGAGAGTTGGGAAGAAGTGTATAAAAATCGGATTCAAGCAATCATTAATATTGCAAAATCACATGGCACACAAGTTGTATGGTATGCAGTCCCTATGACAAAGAATGAAACTTTAAATAAGAAGTTAGCCTATCTCAACACGCTATACTATCAAGTCGTAAGTGCAAATGGCGGGATTTTTCTCACAGCTGATGCGATTTTACATAATGGCAAATTCAGTGCATATATAAAAGATAGTAGTGGAAGAAGTAGATTGGTAAGAGCCCAAGATGGTATCCACTTTACCCCCTATGGCTCAAGACTGCTTGCAAACACCTTGATAGATCGCATTGTCTTACCCAAACAAGATGCAGAGAATGAAGTAGATGATGATATAGAAAAACACAGAGTAAAACTATAATCGCAAGTCCTGCATTGATCTGATATGAGAATCTAAATGGTAGAGAGTGGGACGCAAAGGCACTTATAAGAGATTCTAAACTCTATATAACCTATAACCACAATCATGCCAATTCAACACGGAATCCCAAAATTTCACTATTTTCCTTCAATTCATTAATGACAAAAAGGTGGAGTTTCTGTATTCTTAGTTGTTTGTGCATAATTTTTTGTATTTATCTTTAGTGTATTAGAGAGTGCTAAAGCTGGGGCAGAATTTTTGTTTGCAGTGTATAACCTTGTGATTTTTTCTTTTGCAGAATCTTTATTTACATATTCTTTCTTTATCACATTACCTTTGTTATCATTAAGCATACTGCATTCTATTGCATTAGCATTTTATAATTTTCACTTTGCATGACTTCTAGTTGTGTATTTCGCATTTTTGACTTTACTTTACCAAAAGCAACCTTTCCATGTGTTTTTAGAATCTCAAGATGAGATTCTGTTGCATCGTTTTGATAATATGAATTTTAGAGTATAAGCAAAGCCGTGGCATTCATTGTATTCCTTTATATTTTTTTTACGATTATAATCTAAAACTTATGAGACTGAATATTTCCAAATCAAAAACTAAGCGGGTCTATATCAATATCAATGCAATTTTTTATATCCCTTGTCGCATGATTTAGTGCATGTTGCAGGGCTTTCTGTAATGTGAGATTATTATATGAGCGAAGAAGGATTTGATAATAATATTTCTTTTTTATTTTAAAGATACTTGCCTCACTTACGCCTACAATCTCAAAAGCATAGTCATTTTCACACTGAATCTTATGTAAGATAGAAGCAAATTCTTTTGCAAGATTATATGCTTTTTTCTCACTGCTATGTCCAAAGCGAAGCAGGGCAAGGCGGCAAAAAGGCGGATACAATGGGTTTCTCTCATGTAATATATAATGCAATACTTTTGTATAATCGCCCCATAGATTATTTATAAGCCCAAAATCTTTTGTTTGCACTAAAATATTTCCATGCTTTTTTCTCCCACTTCTCCCTGCGACTTGGTAAAGAAGTGAAAAACTTGTCTCATGCGCCCTATAATCTGGAATCTGCAGCATATAATCCATGCCAATAATCACACTCAAAGTAACATTGGGATAATCATGCCCTTTTGCTATCATCTGTGTGCCGATTAGAATATCGATTTTTTGCTCTCCAAAGTCATGCAATAGGGCTGTGAGTTTTTTTTGTGTGCTAACATTATCTCTATCAAAGATGGCAATATTTGGCGTGAGATTATGAGATAAAAGGGCGGTTTCTAACTCTTTTTTAAACTCTTCTGTCCCCATACGCACGCCACTTAGCATATCACTACCGCAGGTGTTACAAGCCCTCGGGATTTGACTTGTAAAGTTGCAATAATGACACACAAGTGCATTCTTTTTACTATGCAAACTAAGCGTAATGCTGCAATTTGGACATAGAATCTTTTGCTTGCAAGTCCTGCATAACAAAATCTTAAAATTCGCCCTTGTTGGCAAAAAGATAATGACTTGCTCCCCCTTTTCAAGTGTGCTAGTGATAGCATGAAGTATATGCAAACTTATGCCGATTTGCTCACTTTCATCATAATGCAGTGTTTGTGTGCTGTTATGAAATTTATTTTGCAAATGCAATAAATAGTTATGCTTTTTAGCTAAATAATAGCTTTTAGGGCTTGGCGTGGCACTGCCTAATATCACTTGAATGCCCTTTGTGCTTAGGAAAATGGCTAGATCTCTTGCGTGATATTTTGGATTACTCTGTGATTTGTAGGAATCATCATGCTCTTCATCGACAATGATTAAGCCTAGATTCTCAAATGGTAAAAATAAAGCACTTCTTGCCCCTGCAATGATTTTTAAGCTCCCATTTTGCAGGGATTGTAGTATCTTTTGCTTCTGTGTAGCTGTGCGTTTGCTATGCCATGTGTCAGCTAGGTTTGGAAAAGCGGTATTTAATCGCTCTTGCATTTGCGGTGTGAGTGAGATTTCTGGCATGAGTAGTAAGGCTTGTTTGCCCTCTTTGAGAGTTTTAGCAATAGCATGGAAATAAATCTCAGTTTTACCGCTACCTGTTGTGCCAAATATAAGGCTTAAAGGCTTTGTGCTGCATTCTTTAAAGACTTCTTGTTGATTGCTTGATAGTGTTTTTAGATTGCATAGGATTTCTGTTTGTGGGAGATTAGATTCTATATTCTCTGTCAAATCTAGGTGAGATACGGGGCTTAGGGCGTAATTTTTAGAATCTAGATTCTTATCCAAATGGGTGGGTGCAGGGTGTAAGGGTGCAAAATTATTAGAATCTAGATTCTGTAAAAATTCGCCCTTGTCTATGCAATTTGAATGATTGATTGAATTAGAGGGGTAGTCATTATCGTTTAGATAACTCCTACCCTCTAATTCAATCAAAGCCTCCAAAGCCATAGAACAATTACTAGAATTTGTGGTTTTATTTGCGTGGTTTGTTGGTGTAGAATCTAGATTCTTGTCATATTTAGATTCCATATCAAATGCTTGCTTACATTTAATATGATGATTAGATTCTAAATCCTCGTTTTTTTGCAGTGTAAAATTTGGCGGCCCACTTGAGTGAATGTTAGATTCTAATCTCATATCCTTTGCTGTAAAAACTTGTGCGGTAATACCTATGCTTTGCATATAATAAGCACTCATAAAGGGCAATAAAATGTGTTGTGTTTGTGTATAACTAAAATGTGATTTTTTAGCTTCAAGTATCTCAAACTCAAAGCTTTGATTTGATACTATCTGCACGATTATGCCTAGCTCCATTTTATTGCGTACGCTTACCTGCATGATATCATATAGCACAACTTCATCGTGCGTATAATAAGTAAGCGATGCAAGATTCCTATTAATAATTGCAACGACAATAAAGCACATAATACAATGAAACTAAGATTCTAAAGCGTGCACGATACGCATAAGCTCTTGTTCTGCGACACTTTGATCTCTAAGAGTTGTTACAAAAAGTGTTAATAGTTCTTCTAGCGTGTATTGCTTTTGTGCGAATATGCTTACAATCTTTTGACGACAGATAGAATCTAGCTTTTCTAAACTTAGGCAAAATCTACGACTTTCAACTTGTATTGTAAGATGTGTTGGGATTGCGGTTGTGTCTTGTAAAACCTTTTGTGTGTTATTGCTGTTTATGGAATCTTTAGAAGTATCTTTATTAACACAATCAGTATTCACAACATTAGACATTAATGAATCTGTGCTTGTTGCATGAGAGTTTGGGATGTTGGGGACCTCTCCTTGTTTGATATGATAGCCAATAGATTCGGTCTTTTTGCTATCTTGAACCTTTAAAAAAGGTGAAATATCCTTATTCGAATTTGTTTTAGATTCCAGATTCATTCTATGTCCTGTGAGTCCGTTGTGCTGGTATGTGTTTTTTAGTAAATGACACAAGTGTGGCACACAATGGCACAAAAAAATACAGCTTAAAAAGCTTTTTGGATTATAACAAAAATTTTTAAATGCGATTTTTGTGGGCTAAAATGTGGCGTGAAACATAAGAAGCAAATAGCGATATACAACCAAGTAAATTCCTAGTTTTTATGCGATAAACTATTAAGAAATTTTGGGTCGCTTAAAGTGTGGCGTGTGGGCGGTATCTCAAGACAATCTGTTTTAAAGCAGGATTAAGTATAAAGCCATGCAACACATAGCATTATGCTTTTTGTTTGCATGCAAATTAGACATAAACAAAGTGAAACACACAAAAAAACATGGTGCACAACAAAACTTGGTAAAAAGGCTTTTTGCGTGAATTTTACATGACTAGATAAGCTAAAAATCACAACAAAAGAATCCATTTTATTGCAACAAATCGAGTTTGTGAATAAAAAAGTGATTTTTTTTGGTATCGCCTTTGACAATTTTATTAACAATCACAAATATGGGTAGAGGGTATTTATATAGGTGCTTAAATAAGCTAAAAAGATGAGGGTATTGCAATAACTGACTACCACAAAGATGTAAGAGAACAAGATTTTTTAGAAATTCACAACAAAAACAAAGCATAGCACAAACAAAAGATTATCAAATCAAT
>NZ_FZMS01000081.1 GCF_900198365.1 Helicobacter bilis
TGTGTATTATGCTTTGTTTGTAAGACTTCATTTAATAGCGTGATAAAAGCGGGGAAGTTGGTGGAAGATTCTATAACTACACCTTCACGCTTTGCCCTAGAGATCTGTGCTTTTCTACCCTTTGACATTGAAAGTAAATGTGCGAGGTTAATACTTGAAGAACAATCCGTGCGACAGGGTTTTGCCCCAAAGAGAGACAACGCATATATATCCTCTTGTGCGGGGTATTTATGATAAATGTAGGGGATTGCTTTATAAATCATCTTTTGTGCCTTAATCTCTCGCATATACTCTAATAACGCCTTGAAACACTCAAGCATTTTGTATTGCTTCATTATGGAATTAGTGATAAATCCACCAAAAGTTAGCCCTTGATGAGAATACAATACGCAATCTTTGATATTTAAAGGTAAAAGGGCAATAAGCTTAGAATCTTCATAAAACATTAATGAATGATCTATAAATCTATCGGCATGATAGTCCATATAATTTCTATCAAACATAAAGATTCCATTCTTAGAATCTTTATTAAAAGCATTCCAATCAGCACAATGCCTCATCTCATATCGGCGTATTTTCATATATCCACCTTGCCTATACTTGCCTTACACGCACCCACTTTGCAATTCACAAATATTTCCGCACCAAACTCTGGCAAATACTCTGTCATTTTATCTAGTCCTAATAGTAGATTCTCATCAATGATTCCATTTTGCATACACTCTTGCATTTTCTTGTGATTAAAGGGTTTGATAAAATATGAGCCTTTATCCATAATGCTTACCCCCCCCCCCCCATTAGCTTCATTTACAAAGTCTATAAGGCTTGCAAGGCTAAAAGTTGTGTGTTGCTGGAGATTTTTAGCAGTATGTGTTAAACCGCCAAGTTCTGGGATAAGCCCACTTTGATACGCCCACAACAAATGGAATGAATACGCATTAGGCACATTAATATGAAGTAAAGTATTAGAATCACAAAGGCTAAATATATCTTTTAAAAAAGATTCTGGATTTATCACTTCGTGTAAAAGAGAGCTAAGGATAATGAAATCAAATTTTTGTGTTTTTAACTCTGTGAGTTTAGATTCTACAAAGTCATTTATCACTTGAATGTTTTTATTGCCTTTAGAATCTTTTTGTGCTTTCTCTGCAAAGACTTTGGAAGGCTCAACAATACAAAAAGTTTCAAAATCTTTATAATGATTTGCTATAGAATCACTACCACAACCAATTTCTAGTATATGTTTCGCATTATAAGATTCTAAAAACTCTAAGACTTTTTTACGGCGGAAAGACACCATAATGTTTTCAAAGTCATAAGAACTCGCTAGATAATCTTGCGTATATTTATCTATATCTCGCTGCATTTTTATCCTTTGACTGCTTTTATTCTTATGAAACATTTCATGCACTCACTTTGCAATTTAGAAATATTTCTGCACCAAACTCTGGCAAATACTCTGTCATTTTATCTAGTCCTAATAGTAGATTCTCATCAATGATTCCATTTTGCATACACTCTTGCATTTTCTTGTGATTAAAGGGTTTGATAAAATATGAGCCTTTATCCATAATGCTTACTTGCTTGTCAACCTTAATAACAAAATCTACAAGGGTGGAAAGAGAAAAAGCCGTATGTCTTTGAAACTCTCTCGCTTCTTTCGTAATATCCCCAATTGTCTCAATAAGCCCACTTTGATACGCCCACAATAAATGGAATGAATACGCATTAGGCACATTAATATGAAGTAAAGTATCGCTATCACACAAGCTAAATATGTCTTTTAAAAAAGATTCTGGATTTATCACTTCGTGCAAAAGAGAGCTAAGGATAATGAAATCAAATTTTTGTGTTTTTAACTCTATAAGTTTAGATTCTACAAAGTCATTTATCACTTGAATGTTTTTATTGCCTTTAGAATCTTTTTGTGCTTTCTCTGCAAAGACTTTGGAAGGCTCAACAATACAAAAAGTTTCAAAATCTTTATAATGATTTGCTATAGAATCACTACCGCAACCTATCTCTAAGATATTTTTAGCATTATAAGATTCTAAAAATTCTAAGACTTTTTTACGGCGAAAAGACACCATAATGCTTTCAAAGTCATAAGAACTCGCTAGATAATCTTGCGTATATTTATCTATATCTCGCTGCATTTTTATCCTTTGACTGCTTTCAAAAATTCATCATAATCACGGATATACTCACTCTCATCATAGTAATCACTAGCTAGTATCATTAGCTTACAACCATATGAGAAATTCCGCATTTCTCGCCACATATTTTTGCCAATATACAAGCCCACATCAGGACGATTAAGCCATATAGACTGCCGCTTTTTCCCATCATCTAGGACAAACTCACACGCACCATCCATTGCCACCACAAGCTGCTCCAACTGCTTATGCGCGTGGAATCCTCTCTCTTCATCAGGTAATGTGTCATAAATGTAATACACTCTTTTAATCGCAAAAGGGAGATTTTTATTAGATTCTAAAGCGATGAGTTTCCCGCGTTTATCAAGTTTTGTATCTAGCTGTATCATCTTGTAATTCATAGCTATGCCACCATCAAGGTATAGCTATACCCCCCCCCCCCATAATATGACGATATTCATCATAATCATAGATATACTCATCTTTATTATAATAAGTATCGCTTAAAACAAGCAATACGCAATCACTTGAAAAATCATACATTTGTTTCCATATCATTTTATCCAAATAAAGTCCCTGCTTTGGCGTGTTTAAAACTATCTCTTTTTGCACTTCTCCATTATCAACCCTAATCTTACACTGCCCCTTTAACACAATAAATAAAAATTTGGAATCTCTATTTGCGTGATTGCCTCTCATAACATTATTTGGCACATTAAAAATATAAAATACCCTTTTAATATCAAAAGGGCAATTTGAGCCATTCTGCAAAGCCACCAAGATAGAATCTTTATCACCAAAATACTGAAAATCAATTAATTGATACATAGCCCTTCCTTTATATCCTCTCTCATATTCTTTCTACATCTTGTTGAATTGTCCGCAACAATCTTGCGGGATTACCACCAATCAGAGCATTATCCCCAAATGATTTTGTTACCACACTCCCACTTCCCACAACACAGCCTTTTCCAAGTTTTACACCTTTTAACACAATGACATTATTCCCCATAAAGCAATCATCTCCTATTTCCACACCCGCACTTTGTATATACTCTTCATTATTCCTATTCTCTATTGTAAATCCGTGAAAATCAGAACTCATAGCTTGAAAATTTATCCCTATAAAACAATTCCTGCCAATGTGAATGTTCTCCTTATATGCAACAAGAGAGAAATTGTTACTGATAAATGTTCTAGAATCTATACTTATCATAGTATTACCCCCCCCCCCCCGCACATCAATATGATTGCACGCATTAAAAAATAAAGGAGACGGATAATAGCCCAGATGCACATTATCAGCAATACATATTTTACCCTCATTCACGCTATGAAAAATCGTAGCTGAATGTATTTTAAAACCCCCAGACACTTTAACATTAGAAACGAAATGACGATAATACGCCACTCTTATTTTTTGCAATATTCTAGCTACTTTATTCATAAAACACTCCTATATTTTCTCACATAATACCGCAATGTCTTCTCTAGCCCACTTGCGAAACTCTCTTGTGGCTTCCAATCTAGAATCTTAGCTATTTTACTAGAATCAATGGCATAACGCCTATCGTGTCCTACCCTATCCTGCACAAAAGCAATTTGACTTTGATAAGACTTTTTATCCGCCCTTGGGGCAATCTCATCAAGCAACGCACAAATATGCTTTGCAATCTCTATATTCACACGCTCACAATTCCCACCGACATTAAAAGTCTCGCCATAGCATTGTGAGTGAAACACTACATCAATAGCACGGCAATGATCCTCTACATAGAGCCAATCACGCACATTTTTACCATCGCCATAAATAGGTATTGTCTCACCTTGCAAAGCGTTACGAATGATTGTGGGGATAAGCTTCTCATCGTGTTGCTTAGGACCATAATTATTAGAACAATTTGTAATAAATGCCTTCAATCCATAGGTATGGATATAAGATCTCACAAGCATATCGCTTGATGCCTTGGAAGCTGAATAGGGGGAGTTTGGTGCGTAGGGTGTAGATTCCGTAAAATAGCCACTCTCGCCCAAAGAGCCAAAAACTTCATCAGTGCTAATGTGATGAAACACACAATTTTCCTTGCCCCTTTTTGCAATATGCGGTGCTTCAAACCAATGTAAATAAGCAGTATGCAAAAGATTAAAAGTCCCATTAACATTTGTTTTTATAAACGCATTGGGATTGGCAATAGAATTATCCACGTGGGATTCAGCAGCAAAATGTATTACACTTTCAATCTCATATTTTGTAAAAATCTCATTCACCAAGCCTTCATCGCAAATATCGCCCTGTATAAAAGTATAATTGCTGAAACTTTCCACGCCTTTCAGATTCTCTAGACTCCCAGCGTAAGTAAGCAGATCTAAATTTACAATGTGATAATTTGGATATTTTTTCAAAAAATACAACACAAAATTGCTACCGATAAAACCAGCCCCACCCGTTATTAAAATACTTTTCACTGCCCTGCCCCCACTCTAATGCTCTAAAAGATTTTTCAAATACTCACCATAGCCACTTTTTTGCAAAATACAAGCACGATTCAGTAGTTTTTCTTCATTAATCCAGCCATTATGATAGGCAATCTCTTCTAAACAAGCAATCTTATAGCCCTGTCGTAACTCAATAGTCTGCACAAAAGTAGAAGCCTCCACAAGACTATCGTGTGTGCCTGTATCAAGCCACGCAAAGCCCCTGCCTAGCACTTGAGATCTTAACTTATTTCGCTTTAAATACGCAATATTCACATCAGTGATTTCTAGCTCTCCCCTTGCACTAGGCTTTAAAGATTTAGCAATAGAAATGGCGTTGTTATCATAGAAATACAGCCCGGTTACTGCAAAATTACTCTTAGGACTTTGTGGCTTTTCTTCAATGCTTAACGCCCTACCCTCTTTATCTATCTCTACCACACCAAAACGCTCTGGATCTTTAACACGATAGGAAAAAATCGTAGCAATGCCATTTTGTGCCTCTTGCTTTGCCTCTAAAAGCATAGGCGAAAAGCCCTGCCCATAAAAGACATTATCCCCCAGAATCAATGCTACATCATCATTGCCTACAAACTGCTCTGCTAAAATAAGTCCTTGAGCTAACCCATCTGGGCTTTCTTGCACAGAGTAGCTAATCTCCATACCAAGCCAATTGCCATCACCAAAAATCTCTCTAAATCTTGGTGTATCTTTAGGGGTAGAAATGATTAAAACCTCTCTAATTTGCGCAAGCATTAGCACAGATAGCGGATAATAAATCATAGGCTTATCATAAATAGGCAACAACTGCTTAGATACCATAAGCGTAGATGGATAAAGTCTTGTCCCACTTCCACCTGCTAAAACTATGCCTTTCATGCCTACAAACCTTTCTTTAAACAACTTCGAAAACTCGCCATAAAAGTGCAAATTGTAGCAAAAATTATTGCAAGTAAGGTAAATATAAAAGTTTATACTTGGCGTATCTATTATGCTTAATAGTCAAATATGGAAATTATATAATATTGCATTGGGACATTTAAAAAACAGATTTGCTTGTAAATAAAATGAAGTGAATATAAAACATCTTTAAACACAAGCTTGATATTCTTGCTCAATATCAAGCTATAAGTCAGTTCTCACCTTTTCCAAAGTTTCGCACTAGACACTAGCTTCACGCTAACTTGCAATTATGCAAGTCAATAATAAGGCTACATTTTATAGTTCTGAATCAACATTAAGATTCTAGCGTAAAGCCACCATCTTGCGACGCAAATATGCTATCTTGCTTTGAAGTGGCAACTCTTTAGGGCATACATCATGACAGGCAATAAGACTCATACAGCCAAATACACCATCATCATTACCTACAAGCTCATAATAATCTTCATCAGTTCGCTCATCATGCGGATCAATCATAAATCGCACGATTCTATTCATTCCCGCAGCACCTACAAAGTCATCACGCATAACCTTTGTCGCACAACTTGCGATACAGCACCCACACTCAATACATCTATCAAGCTCAAAAACTTCATCAGCCACTTCAGGCTCTATTGGCATTTCAAGTTTTGAAATATCAGGCTTGTGTTGTGTGTGAATCCAGCTTTCAACTCGCTTTGTCATTCCTGCAAACCAATCGCCTGTATTTACACTCAAATCTTTAATAAGCTTAAATGCAGGGAGTGGCATAAGTGTGATAACGCCATCAGGAAAATCTTGTGTCAAAGTTCTGCAAGCAAGACCGGGTCGCCCATTAATCATCATGCCACAACTACCACAGATTCCAGCACGACATACAAAGTCAAAGCTTAAATCCGGGTCTTGCTGCTCTCTAATCATACCAAGCGCAATAAAAACAGTCATAGAATGTGCTTCTTCAATTTTGTATTCCCTAAAATGCGGCTTTGAAGTGGCACTCTGTGGGTCAAATTTTAATGCTCTTATAGTTAATGTTCTTCCTTTAGTTTCAGCACTCATTATCTATCTCCTAATCTTTGATTTCTTGCTTTATATTGTGGTTGCAAATTAAATGGCATAAGAGCCTCTTGCAGGGCATATCTATCGCCACCTTTAGCCTGAATCTCTTGTGTGATTCTATCAATCTCAGCTTGTCTTATAGCACTATTTGGATGCTCAATAATCATACCTTTAGCACCATATCCGCGGAATCCCGGAGCAATCTCCATTTTCATAATATCCAAATCTTCATAAGTTACCGTTGGTAATGTTTGGTTTGGATCTTCCCAGCTTGTAAGTGTGCGTTTAAGCCAATTTGCATCATCTCTTTTTGGATAATCTTCCCTTGAATGTGCTCCACGAGATTCTGTCCTATCAAGCGCACCTTTCGCTACACATAAAGCAACTTTAAGCATTTTTGGCGTGCGGTAAGCATCTTCTAGCTCTGGGTTATTATGCAACTTTTTGTTTTTCACATGAATATTTCTGCTGCGTTTAAATAACTCTTCAAGTTTATTAACAGCTTCTTGCAGACTCTTACCATCACGGAAAATACCAACATCATTATCCATAATATCTTTCATCGCATTTTTAAGCTCATAGACATCTTCATTGCCAGAATTATTAATAAGAGAAGCAATATAGCTTTCTTGCTCTTTAATAAACTTCTCAAGCACAGAAGTTTGCACTTCAATTTGTGCTTTCACACAATAATCAGTGAAATATCCACCGATAATCATACCTGAAACTACCGCTTCACTTACAGAGTTTCCACCAAGTCTATTGAATCCATGTAAATCCCAGCACGCAACTTCACCTGCGGCAAATAATCCTTTAAGGTAAGTTTCACCTTGATAATTTGTGCGAATACCACCCATAGAGTAATGCTGCATAGGTCGCACAGGCGCCCATTTTTCTGCTGGATCTAAACCTGCAAATGTTTTACAAATATCTTGCACATCGCGTAAATTTCTCTCAACATGTGCCCTGCCCAAGATAGCAATATCAAGCCATAAGTGATCACCATAAGGCGATTTTACACCTTTACCATTGCGGATATGCTCAAGCATTCTACGAGACACAACATCACGGCTTGCAAGTTCCTTTTTCTCTGGTTCATAATCGGGCATAAAGCGATAGCCATCAACATCACGCAAGATTCCACCATCACCCCTACAACCTTCTGTAAGCAAGATTCCACTCGGCACAAGTGGCGTTGGGTGAAACTGCACAGCTTCCATATTACCAAGCTTTGCAACACCTGTTTCCATCGCAATAGCCGCACCAATGCCCTCACAAATTACCGCATTTGTCGTATTTCTATACACTCTGCCATAGCCACCTGTGGCAAGTAATGTGCCTTTAGACACATAGGCTATAAGTTCGCCTGTTACCAAATCACGCACAACCGCACCATAACACTTGCCATCTTGATGAATGATAGAAATAGCTTCTTTTCTATCTTGAATATCTACGCCAAGCTTATAGGCTTCATTTGCTACTGCATAAAGCATAGTATGTCCTGTCGCATCGGCAGTATAGCAAGTTCGCCATTTTTTTGTGCCACCAAAGTCGCGTGAATGGATATAGCCGTGGCGGAAGTCATCTTCTGTAATTGTTACCTTTTCGCCATTGATAACTGCCGGGCGATCACCTTTTTGGATTCTAGTCCAAGGCACACCAAATCCTGCTAACTCCCTAATTGCCTTTGGAGCGGTGGTAACAAACATTCTTGCTACATCTTGATCACAACCCCAGTCGCTTCCTTTCACCGTGTCAGCAAAGTGCAAGTCCTCATTATCGCCATCACTCTTTACGGAGTTTCCAAGACTTGCTTGCATACCGCCTTGAGCTGCTGCCGAGTGGCTTCTTTTTACTGGGACAAGACTTAATACAATTGTATTTAATCCTGCCTCTTTTGCCGCAATAGAAGCTCTAAGCCCTGCTAATCCGCCCCCAATAACCAACGCATCACAATATACTACTTTCATATATCTTCCTTTTCTATTACTTGCTTAGATTTTCTTTTGCAATAGCAAGAGCTTTGTCTGCCATTGCATTTGTGTTTGTTGCTTCAACATGAACACCAAATCTTTCATGGTCATACTCTTTAGCATCTTGAATGCTTTTAAAATCCTGATTCATTCCCTTACTAAAATACGCATAGAATGTAGCTAGACCTAAGATAATAAAGAATGCACTCATAAGCCATTTTGCAGTTCTTAAACCACTGATTCCAAGCCCTTCAAACCATCCCCATTTGATGCAAAGACGATAAAGACCGATAGAACCATGCAATTCAACCGCAAAAAGCAAAACAATATAGAGCAGCCAAAAGTTTTGCTCAAAGAATCTAAATGAAGAACCACTTGGTCCAATAGTATCTGGCTCTGCAAACATGATATAAAGATGCACACTTGCCAAGAAAAACATAACAAAGCCTGTTGCCGCTTGTATAAACCATAAACTTGTATCGCTGTGCTTCATTACATGCTTATGTGCTTTTAGGGCAAGAAATTGCCTATAATTAATAGGAAATTTTCGCATTGCTAAAAAAGCATGTGCAACAAAAACAATAAATACAAATGCCGCTACACCGCTTACTATTTTCGGTTCTCCAGCTTTGCTAAGAAATGGACTACCCTCAAATAACTTCGTAATAGTAAACATGAATTGATCGCTAATAAGAATACTAGAGACAAAAAACATGTGCGCTATCATAAATAAGCCTAAAAAAAGTCCAGTAGCACTTTGCCACCAGTCTAATCGTGCAGGCACTCTACTTTTTTTGCGTTCTGTGGTTATGCCAAGATAACCTTCTATCACCTTCTCTTCTTGCATTAAGCCTCCCTTAAAATGAGCTTTGATTTGCCAGTAGTATGCCACATTTACCCTGCATACTCCCGCGTAACATTATAAGATATAATCACTTTGAAATTCTTTTAGCAATTTGTTTTAAAACTTTTTTTACAAAACTATGTGTAAAAACTATACACAATCCCATTTTACAACATGTAGTTACGATAAGTTGATATAAAAGTATGTACATTTGTATAGAAGATTCTAAGAATCTAAAGCTATCGTATAGGTTTTATAAAACCATCTAAAAGCCAATCAGCTAACGACTCATTAGTTGCTACAACCAAGTCTGTGGGGACTTCCTGCCCAATAGAAAAGTAACTGATGGGTTTTTTTGTCTCATACGCAAGGGAAAAAATATTGCCTAAGCCACGACTTTCATCAAGTTTGCTAAATATCAATGTATCAAGATTCAAAATACTAAACGCATCGTAAATATCACGCAAATCCTCAAATTTTGTTGTCGCACTCATAACAAGTGAAGTATTTATTTTATAATCACCCTGCAAATATTTTTTTATCTGTGCGATTCTCTCACTATCATTTTGACTACGACCCGCGGTATCAACTAGAATATAATCACAATAGCGAAGTGAATCTAGGGCTTGTAAAAACTCTTCTGGGGCAACCACCATTTGAATACTAATACGCATTCTCTCTGCATACCATTCAAGCTGCTGCAATGCACCGATTCTGTAACTATCAAGGGTGATAATGCCAACCTTTGCCTTTTTCTCAAGTGAGAATCTAGCAGCAAGTTTTGCAAGTGCGGTAGTCTTGCCAACACCTGTTGGACCTACAAGCATCATTATTTTTTTTGTCATATCCTTGCTTTCTGGACGACAATATACCATTTTACGCAACACTTCCCTAAAATAACGCTTGATAGTCAAAGAATTTTCACGCATTTTAAGCGGCATAAGCTCAAGGCTAAGGCTCATAATTGCATCAAGATGACTTTTAATTATACCGCTACTCTTTGCAATACGATAGATTTCAGCAAACTCGTGGGGTATATTTATGCCCTCACTTTTTGGACTTTTATCGTCCCATACCATGTTTTGAATAAGCTTTAGTTTATCATTTAATTTGTCTAATTCTTGCTTTATCCCGCGTAACTCTTCTACATTTGCCCCCTGCAGATTCTGTCGCTCTTGCAACTTTGATCCAACTCGTTTATTAAGTGTTTCTAATGTGCTTGAAGTTTGCTGTAAAATCGGTGCATTTGCAACCTGTAAATCATCTTTTTTTGTAGATTGCGTTTGCAATCTATTCGTAACATTCGGACTAAAATCAAGGCGAATATCTTCCGAATCTATATCGCTAGATAATTCTGAAATCTCTTTTACTGCACGACTAAGCTGACGACTAATATCTTCATCAAAAACATCAAGTTTTTTTTGTGCCCTTTTTCGCTCAAGCTCTTTTTGTGCAATTTCATCAAGTCTTTGCTGAATGCTATTAGATCTCGGTGCAACGACTTCTGGCTGTGGCACTGGGGCTGCATCATCTTGGACTGCAACTACGACTTCATATAAGCCCGGCTCTGTTAGAGTTTTTTTTCTTATTTCCTTGCTATCAATGATTAATGCTTCATCTCCATGCATACTCTGTGCTTTTTTCAAAGCCTCTGGTGGTGTCTCTCCTGAATAAGTGTAAAGCTTCATTTAAATAAACCTAATTGAAAAGTAAGTGGCTGCAACACACTCTGCCTATTAGCATACTCTCTATGTGGTAGATACATGTGAGCTAAATTTACCTTCTTTTTCGCATAAAAAATTAAATCAATATCCAAGCTACGCTCCCCATTTTTCATTAAACGCACCCTTTCTCTACCAAACTTTCTTTCAAAATAAAACATAAGAGAAAAAAGCGATCTCACACATAAAGATGTGCTAAATATAATACTTGTATTGTAAAAATCTGGCTGTTTTATATATCCAAAAGGTGGATTCTTATAAATGTATGCTGTGCTGTGAATCTGAATCTTTGGGTGTTTATATAAGCAAGAAAAAAGTTGCTCAAAAGTTTTTATGCAATGACCAACATTCGCACCTATACCCCAAACAACCATATTTGCATAACTTTTGCAATTATGTTGCACATAAGGAAAATGCTTTGTAAATAGCTTCACAAAAACTCCTTGCCTATAAACTAACTATCACGAACAAATAGTAGTTAGAGAATCTAATCCAAATTCTAATCTTAATAAAACTCGCTATTATACCTAAAAAATTAGTATTTTGAAATACAAAAGTTTAGATTCTATAATCTTAGCGAGCGAAGCATCTGCTAAAGCAAGTGTAATGGCTGTTGATACTGCTTTATTTATATCATTGTCAATAGTTTTTGATATGTACTTTTTTTGCTTTGATGCTATCCGGTGATATTGTGATATATGTCGGTTGCTTTATAATATTATTATTTATAATGCGTATTTTGATATTATTGCCTTCTTTGCTTAGGGTTAGTTTATTGCCCTCCACATCTTGTTTGATTAAACTATTTTGATTTAATTTCTGTAAATCTATTTTTTTAATAAGTCATTTATTTGTTTATTTCTCTTTATATTATTTGAGGCTTTTATGGAATCTTTTTTTTTATTATTTAGTGATATCTCTAATGCTTCTAGTGTTTTACTTTGCGTATTAGTGAAAAATATTTTTGTGCTAGGCAATAGATTTGTTGGTATATTTTCTCCAATGGATTGCATAATAAGCAACAAAGCGTCATTGAGATTTTTATTACTAAAGCCTTATATATTGCTCTTTTATGCTATTGCTTATAAAAGCAAAGCTAATCTTATTTATATCATTTGAAAATGGATATAGTGTTGTATTGCCCATGAAATTTCCTAACACAATTTAGATTCATTGCACTCATTTTCTTTATATGCTTTCATAGCCTCTTGAATTTTATCTTTCAAATAAATGGGAATTGTTTGTTGTCTGTTGCACTGAACTAAAACTTGCGTCTTTTTTCCCTGCAGTGTTTGCTCTATGTTGCTAGCTTTTTGCATAAAATTCTGCAAGACCCCCCCCCCCCCCACCTTTTTAAGCTCCACGCTATCTTGCTCTAAATAATACAAACGCAATGCTTTTAGAAAGGTATTTTCTGGCGTATAGATATATTTTTCTCCACCAGAAACAATATCATCGCTTTTGGTATATATTTGGAATTTTATAGAATCAAATAAAAACCTATAATACTTAAATGCTCTTTAATAAAAGTTTCTTGCAGTGCTTTTATGGATTCTGTATTTTCATTTTGCAACATAAACTTATATATATATATATATATATATTCTATCATCATTTGATAAAGCTTTATTTCCTTTTGTATCCCCCCACCCCAATTTTTTGTTTGATCTATTTTTACAAATGGAGGTAAGCATAAAAAAATATTGTTTAAATCCATATCATCATGTTTATATGCATTATAATCTTGCGTTTTATTTTGCATTATTAGCTTAGGTAGTTCTGGTCTGCCTTGTATTTTTATGTCTAACCCACTTAGCGCCTGTGCTCCATACTACTTGCTTTTTCCTTATTTGGTGGTTGTGTGAGTATAAGATAGTTTTTACTAGATTGTGTTGCGATATTTTTCTTTTTATATCAGCTGCTAATATTCTTGATGTAAAGTTTTTATATGATATATAAACAAGATTTGTATATGAGTTTGTAAGCTTGTTAAATGGGGTATAAGATGGGCTTTCTTCAGAATCTTTATTTAATGGGGATATACACATATATGAATATTCACTATTATTATTTATCGTAAATGACTTTTTTTAGCGAGTATATTTATAATATTTTGTATATGTCCATGTTATTTTCCTTGTAAGATTTAATTAAAGTCTGGCGTAAGATTGAAAGACTTTTTTTGTATAAAAAAAATCAGCATCAATGCCGCTTAAATCTATAAAATTACCACTGCTATCAGATAGCATAAAAACATGAGATTCTAGCAAACATATAGCAAGATCTTCGCTAATATCCTCAAAAATGCGGTAAGTTGGGCAATGCAAGTGCACTGTAATGTCTATTGTGTCCTATCTCATGCAATTCTTTTGCTATATCATAAATCTCTCTTATAGCTGAAGTAGAACCTAAGCTTAAAGCAAGAAAATGAATGTAGCACCGCTACCAAGAGATAAACACACATACTAATAATGACTATCCCAAACTTTAATGCAACAAGTAAATCAGCCCTTGTCTCATCATCTTATTTATTTTGCTCTGTGTGCTTAGATTTTTTAGAATTTCATTTCTAGCATTCATAAGCTTTGTTTTTATGTCTTTCAATTTATCTCTCATGGTGTATTCATCTGTAATATATGCTTTATAATAGTTTGTTATTCCCTCTATCACATCAATAAAAACTCTTTTATATATTTTATCCCTATAGAATCTGTATCATCTACATCATTAAACCTATTGTTATATATGCGTTCGTGTAGTCAAGTTGCTCTATGTCCTCAAAGAAGCCATATTACTTATTTTTTTTGATTAGCTTTCACAGAATGTATATTATATAAATCCCTACTCTTGCCAGAGCTAACCTGCAGTAGAGGTGAGACTAAGGCACTTGCAAATTCATATAAAAATTTGACTTTCCTACTTCCTTCTGTTTATTTTCTTTTACCCTATTTGCCTCTTTTGTCACCTTGTTTATAAATACTTCTAGTGGATTCTCATTACATTCATATATGCAATATTTAGTTTTTCCTGCCATATCTTTCTTTTTGCTTTGCAATCATTTGAAATTAAACATTCTGGTTTAATTGGATAAAAGCAAATGGTTTCTATGGTGCAAGTATCCATATATTCACTAAATTCCTTATATAATCTCTCTGCGATAAAGTCAGTAGGGGCAATGATTGTTATATTTCTTTTATTGTTTTGTGCTGATTGTAAAAATCTTGCAATAGAATCTTTTATTCTTTATAGCTATTTATCTGTAATACTTTATCAATTGTAATTGTGTGTTGTGCTTTTTATCATCTTGCATAATTATCTCACATATACATTTGATAAAGCATTGTAGCTATTAAAACTACTCTGCATATCCTCATTTATATTCATTTTCCAAATTTTATCATAAGTTTATTGCAGTAAGATGACATAAGCCGTATTTCTCTAAAGAATATGCTATCTTATATATATTCCTTATATGTATTATCTAGTAGTTTAAAATGACCATATCCATAGTCTTTATTCTGCGTAGCTTCTTTATTATCTCTATATGCTTGGTTTAGAATCTTTGATATTCTTTTGGGAATGATTAATATATGCCCTTTTGTGATTGTCAAATACTATACAGAATGTTTTATTTATAAAATCTTTATCCTTATAATCATTTTCTTGAAATACTTTGTTATTTTTGATTTCTTTGCTATTAATCTTGCATTGATAGATATTGAGGGAGTTTTTTGCAAGGTATCTAATTTATAGCAGATAATAAAAGTAGGCTTACGATAAGCTATTTTTGATTCTAAAATATTTTTACTCTGTGTATTAGTAACTACTAGGATTTGGGGGGAGGGGGGAATTAATCCTGAATGAATTAGGCTTAGGTGCAGCAATAAGAGAGAAACCTCTATCACTAAAGACATTGCCGCTAACTAAAACTTGCATTATGGGATAATCATCATTATATTTTTTAAAAGCTCTTACAGTTGGAAGCATTAAAGCCACTTGCATGCAAGGTGTAGGAATACCTGCTATATTATTGACGCAACCTATAATGCTAGAGTTGATTAAATTAAATTCTAAACTCCGCCCCAAGCATATCAATATCATAAAGTCTTACTTTTTGTAACGATTGAGTTGCTATGCCACTAAAAAATTTGCCTTATTAACACAAATAAAAGATAATAAAAGCCTTATACTAATTTCAAGGGATAAACAATGACTTACGAAGAAGCACATAAAATTTTTGAATTGCCATTTATGGAATTACTCTATAAAGCACACACTCTGCATAGAGAAAATTTCAATCCAAACTCACTGCAGACAAGCACACTTTTAAGCGTAAAAACGGGTGCTTGCACGGAAAACTGCTCATATTGTGCGCAATCAGCCCATTACAACACAGGCACGAAAAAAGAAAGTATGCTAGATAAAGAACAGATTCTAAAATACGCAAAGGCAGCAAAAGAAAAAGGAAGCTCTCGTTTTTGCATGGGGGCATCTGGCAGAAGCCCTAGAGATAAAGACCTTGAGGTGCTTTGCGAGGTGATAGGCGAGGTGAAAGATTTAGGTATGGAGACATGCGTAACTTTGGGTTTATTGAATGAAAATCAAGCACAAAAGCTAAAAGATTCTGGACTAGATTTCTACAATCATAACATTGATACTTCAAAGGAATATTATAGCAATGTCATCACTACGCGGACTTTTGAGGATAGACTAAATACCATCAAAAATGTGCGTGATGCAGGGCTTAAAATCTGTGTCGGCGGGATTTTAGGTTTAGGTGAAAGCAATGAAGACAGAATCAATATGTTAGTTTTACTTGCAAATCTCCCCACGCCACCAGAATCTATACCGATTAATCAGCTTGTAAGGATTCCGGGGACACCGCTAGAAAATGGCGAAACGCTTGATTGCTTTGACTTTGTAAGGATTATCGCCCTAGCTCGCATTCTTATGCCAAAATCCTATATTCGTTTATCAGCAGGTAGAGCACAAATGGATGATTCCTTGCAAGCGTTATGCTTTTTTGCAGGGGCTAATTCAGTCTTTTATGGTGATAGATTGCTTACTACCGAGAATGCCACACCAACTAGAGATGATATGCTATTTGCAAGACTTAATCTTTCGAAAGAAGTCTTTGTTGAGGCAAAGGCGTAAGGGGGGGGGGGGGTGTAGAATAGGTTTATTTGATTAAACAAGATGAAATAAACTATGTAATACCCATTGTTGCCGCCATTTAGTAAAACAAAATATTTGGTAAATACACTTCTATTTTAGCCTCCAAGCAGGAATCTTATCTGGGGCTACAAGAGTGATAATGTTTTTGGAAGCTAATTTTGAGCAACTCCCTTACGCCCAACAGAGTATGAAATCAAAGTGAAACTTTCCATCATCTGTGCGTAAAGTAAGACTACAATTGCAATGAAACCACCAATAAACTACAGGATATCTTTTGATATATGGCTCTTTAATTATTGGATTCTACAATTATATTTGCACTTCATCCCAAATTTAAGCCAAATTTTCCCCCCCCCCCCCCCCTTACTTCTCCTGCTCTTGCATTTTAAGAAAAAGTTCCCACTTGTATGCACTCTCAACAATCTTTGCGAGATTACTATATTGTGGATTCCATTCTGTATTTTTTAGAATCTTTGCATTATCTGCGATAAGTATTGCTGGATCGCCTGCACGCCTACCTGTGGTATAGACTTTAAAATTATTTTTACTGACTTCTTTTACACACTCAATCACTTCTTTGACGCTGAAACCCATTCCATAACCTACATTAAATATCTCTCCAAGCGGTCCAACCGCATTTTGCAGCAGCTTATAAGCTTCAATGTGTGCCATAGATAAATCATCAACATGTATATAATCCCTTATGCAAGTGCCATCTTGCGTATGATAATTTGTCCCATAAATACTCATGCCCTCTCTCTTGCCTACCGCACATTCACATGCCACCTTGATAAGATGAGTGGCATTCTTAACACGCTGTCCTAATGCCCTATCTGCTGTATAGTCATTTAGCATATTTGCCCCTGCTACATTAAAATATCGCAAAATAACATAATTAATCTTTGAAGATTCTGCTATATCTTGCAACATAGTTTCTACCATAAGCTTACTCCAACCATAAGGGTTAATGGGCTGCAATGGGCAAGATTCTGTAACGGGGATATGCTCTTCATTTGGCTCACCATAGACTGCCGCCGTGCTTGAAAAGATAAAGTTTTTCACCTTATATTTCGCACAATATGAGAGTAATTGTAGCGTTTTAGAAGTATTATTTGTATAGTAAAGAATAGGATCTTCCACAGATTGTGCTACGCTGATAAATGCACCAAAATGTAACACTGTATCAATTTTATATTGTTTAAAAACCTCTTCACAATTTGCCAAGTCTTCACGCACAAGTCGCACTCTATCACCAAATTGATGTTTTAAATATTCATAGTTTTTCAAAAATCCTGTTGAGAGATTATCTACAATAATGATTTCAGCTTCTGTATGTTGTAAAAAATGAAGCGCACAATGTGAGCCGATGTAGCCACAACCGCCTGTAAAAAGTATCTTCATAATTTTCCTTCATATCTCAAATTAAAAACCTACATTATAACATTATAATGCTACTTTCAGTTTAACTCAATGGAGAGAAATATGGAATCTGTTTTTGATAATAAAACTTTAAGAATGTCGATTTTGGCGACACCTGAATATGTGAATTTTAATGGTGTAATGCATGGAGGCGATTTATTAAAAATGCTAGATGGCGTGGCGTATGCGTGTGCGACACGATATTGTGGTATCGGTGTGGTAACGCTTAGTGTCGATAGAGTGCTGTTTAAAAGCCCGATAAAAATAGGGAATCTTATTCATTTTCTTGCATCGATTAATTACACTGGCACAACAAGCGTTGAAGTCGGAATCCGCGTAGTAGCAGAGGATATTGCAAAGCGGACACTAACACATTGCAATAGCTCTTACTTTACAATGGTGGCCCTAGATTCTAATGGCAAACCAACAAAAGTCCCACCACTCACACCAGAAACTGAAGAAGAAAAAAGACGATTTGAGGCAGGAAGACTAAGGCGAGAAGCAAGCAAGGCAAAGCTAAAAAGTAAGAAGTAAGAACCCATAAAAGCCTACTTTAACAATCTTTTATCTAGCTTTATGTATGCTGATAGTAAAAATCTTAATCAACTAATTTTGCCCTACTATTTTAAAGTGAGAAATTATTTTATGATAAATTTCATGCTTTTCACTAGGGATGAAGGTTTTATTTTCCTAGCCGCATTTTAAAATTGTATCAATATGGAAACATTAAATGCAAGACTAGCATTTTAACTAAAATACTATCACTCCCTATACCTAAAATCTGTTTGCGTAAAGTTAGAACTTCCTTTAAGTTTGCTTTTGTAGCGTGTGCTGTGGTATTTCTAATGGGCTGCAAGATTCTAATAAATTGTTGCAACTCAGCTATAAAATACATCAAGCCAATATTTTTAGAATCTTTTATACCATGCTTTGCAAAGTTATAGATATTTTGCCTAAAGGTATTTAAAAGGTGATTTAATGTGCCTAAATTTGGCATTATTAAAGCTTTAGAATCTAGCCATTCTTTTATACTAGATTCTATCCCTTGCACTTTATATGTGTAATCGCCTATGCTATTTTGATTTTGACTTGTTTCAAATATATCTAGGTTTTTAAATAATTTCTTGCAAAATCGCCCTATCTCTTGCTCCATAGTTTTACTATATAGCATCACAATGCCAGTGCAGTCATAGAGTGGATTGCCTTTATTTGCATGGTATTCTAACTCAGCGTTAATAAGATTTTCAACAGAATCTGTTAGTAAATCATAAATCAAATTTTCACCAAAGATAAAGTCAATCAAATTTTTACGCATTTGAATTTGCTCTTGTGTTTTAAACATATTGTGATAATGCAGAATAGGCTGTTTATTTGCATGAAATGTAGCAAAATAATCCCTATGCTTTTTCATTGTGATTGCAAGTGGATAAGTATAGTCGTTGCCATAGAGTGCAAAAGTGCGATTATTGTGCGAGGTTTTAAAATTTGCCAAAAACATATCTCTCACATTTGCAAAATTATTTCTTACAAGTTCTTGCATATCACTTATTTCAAACCAAAACTCTACACAAAGCCCCTTTTCATCATAATATGCAGGAGCAGGGACATTTTTATCCTTAGATATAGAGACAACCTTACAAACATAAAGGTTTGCATAATCAGTAAGAAAAAGTTGCAGTGGATTCTGTGTGTTTGTTTGATTTATCAGTGTTTGCATGGAATCTGTTTGTGTAGATTCTATTGTGTTTATTACCGTATGTTGCGTGTGTTTTATGGAATCTTTGCTGTGGGTTGTAGTATCGTTGTGGCTAGATTCTGTGTTTGCATTGCTATTTTGCATGATTTCTAGTTGTGGATTTCTCATTTTTGATTTTATTTTACCAAACGAGACTTTTCCATGTAGTTTTAGAATCTCAAGATGAGATTCTATGACATCATTTTGATAATATGGGTTATAGAGTATGAGTAAGGCTGTGGTATTCATTGTTATTTCCTTATGTTTTTAGATATTATAATCTAAAACCTATAAAGCTTAATATCTCTGCATTGAAAAACTAAGCGGATATATAGAGTTTTGCATGTCTTTTGCAGCATATTTTAGTGCATGTTACAGGACTTTTTTTGTCAAGCGTAAAACGCATTTTTGCAGCTACAACTCACTTGCCCCAAAAATTACAAAAAAAATACTTTTATTTTTCATGTTTACATTTCTTTTTTTTGTAAAATGATTTTACTAAATTATTACATTTAGTATTTTTCACAAAGGATTATCATGGCTTACAAGAAAGATAGTGATTTGGAATTTTTGAGAGAGATTCCAAGTGAAGAGTTGGATGTATTGGTGGAGTTGCTAACAAAAAGGTACTGATGGTAAAACGCGATATGCAGAGAGTCTTACAGGTAAAGATTCTTACAAGAAGCACTATCCAAATCACCACCAATATATTGATGATATTATGGAGGAAGTGCAAAGATTTGGTGGACATACATTTGTAAATATGGTGAGAAGCGGTGGTGTCTTATACAAAGAGATTCTGTGTGAGGTGTGTGATAAACAAAAAGTTAGTTATTCTAAAGATGATAAGACCATTGCAATTGAGAATGCTTTAATAACCAAGATGTTCAAAAACATCACAGAATCTCTTGCAAAAGAAGATCCAAAAAAGCTAGAAGCAATGATGAAAGAAATACAACCAGAAAATGCAAACGGGCTTTACATGTATCAGCTATCAGCCATTGTAGCCTCTGCAGTTATGCAAACTTTTGGCATGACAACAGCTGTTGGTGCAGCAGCATTTGCAAGTGTTGGTGCGACTTTAGGTATTGGTAAAGTAGTTGGGCTTATAAATCCCATCTTAATGGGTATAACAACGCTGTGGCTAGTATCTGATATAATGGGACCAGCATATCGTGTGACCATACCAGCGGCATTCCAAATAGCTTTTTTACGACAAAGACATATACACAGAAAAAAGATTGAAGAATTAGAGAAAAATCATAAAGAAATATTAGTAGAATTAGAAGCTATTAGTGATGAGCTAGAAGAAGACCAAAAAATAAAATTGGCAACAAAGATTATGGAGCATTTAAAAGTAAAGCTTAATATCCTTGTTGTAGGTGCTACGGGTGTTGGCAAAAGCTCTACAATTGCCGCTCTCTTTAAAAATGGTAAGGATTTTGTAGAGATTGGCACAGATTCAAAACCACAAACACAAAATATAGAAAAATTTGTTATTAGCAACAATATTACACTTTGGGATTCACCAGGGCTTGGTGAAGGTGAGGAAAAAGATAAAAAGCATAAAGATAATATAATCGCAAAACTTCAAGAAAAAGATAAAGATGGCAATGCTTTAATTGATTTAGTGCTAGTTATCCTTGATGCGACTAATAAAGATTTAGAAACCGCATATAAGCTTATCAATAAAGTGATAATCCCCAATATGCCAAATAAAGATAGAATCCTTATTGTGCTAAATAAATGTGATTGTGTTATTGATAGAGTGGATTTTGTAGAAAATGGACGAAAATTAACTGATAAGCAAATACAATATTTAGATTCTAAAGTCAATGATATACAAGAGCGGGTGAAAAAGGATACAGG
>NZ_FZMS01000054.1 GCF_900198365.1 Helicobacter bilis
TGCCCCTGCAACTTGCCCTTGTTTTTCTGCCATAAGCTTTTGAATAGCTTCTTGTCCTTTTCTGTAAAATTCCGCATAGTTTTTTCCAAACTCTGCTATTGGTGTTATATCTAAAAGTGCTTCTATTTGCTCTCTGTGATATTCTAATTCTCCAAGTCTTTTTTTGAATGTTTTGTCTTTAACTGCATAGTCATATCCCATTTTCTTTCCAATACCCCCAATCATATTAACAGGATAAAGATTTAATGCTTTTTCTATACTTGAACTAGCGGCATTTTCAAAAAAACTTTCTACATCACCAAATCTTTCTTTAAATACTTCGGGTTTTCTCGTATATTTATCCAAAACGCCCATAAGCCATTTATCAACCTTAGGGTATTTTTCCCTTAAGCCTCTTGGTATTTGTAAGTAGTCTATCTCTATGTTTAAAACATCAGCTTGTCTCACTTTCGTAACATATTCATTTTTATTAAAAGTGTTACTTGAGACATCTCGTATTCCTTTGCCCTCTCTTAAACCCTGCTTTATTTCGTTAAATCTTTTTAGTGCATCTTCTTCTGTGTGATACCATGTGCCAACATTATTTAAAAAATATTGTCTCTCATCTCTATCAAACATCTCAGCTAATTCATCATATAGCTTCTGTCTCTCTGCTTTAAGATTTTCAATTTGCTTAATATCATCAGGGTGGTGTGGCATATTAGCTAGTGTTTCGATTTGTGTCTTTTCTTTTGGCTTATCTATGCTTTGTGATTGTGTGCTAGATTCTATCTCTTTACTTATTTCCTGTTTTGTGGTAAGATTAGCTTCATTGTTTGGTAGCCCATTCAACGATTTGTCGTTTTTGCTACCTTGTTGGGTGAAAGTTTGGATAATACCAACGCTATCCGCAAATTTATCGCTTACCTTTTTTAATCTTATTAAATCTTTTTCTCTTACTTTTGTAGCATGTATAACTTCGCCATCATCTTTTTTAACTCCCATTTTGCCGATTTTATTATCACTTAATCTTTTTACAATTAAAGCCGCATCTAGCCTATTGTTGTTATAAAAGAATTCAGGGTTTTTCTTAATCTCTTTTATAAGCTTAAAAACATCGCTTGGCTTGTCAAACATTTCTCTATGTTTATTCACTAGATTTTGTAAATCCGCATATATTTCACTGCCTTTAAGCTTTGCTAAGTCTCTTACATAAGGCTCTACTTCCATTGTTACTTGATAATCTGTGATAGGTTTATCATTGTTTGGCTTTGTAATAAAATTATCCCCCAACACATTACTCAACCTATCCACTTCCACTGCTTTATTTTCACTAGGCTTATTATATGGCAATAGCTTTATCTCTTTTGTAGTGTTTTTAAACTCTTGCATAGAATCTAAAAGTTCATTTGTCTTAGCATTAATATCTCTTAAATGTGCTTTGAGATTAGCATTAGCTTTATATGGCAGTGCTTTTATCTCATTACTTAAAGGTTTAAAGTCTAGCTGTGCTAAAGGCTTTTGTAGCACTCATAAACTCTTTATAAAGACTATGAAATATAAAGTTTTTTATAGCCTGTGAGGTTAAAGGCAGTATTAGATATGCCTTGCTCGTTTTGTCTTAAGTAGAGATGTAGGCCCTCGCAAGTCTATCACTTACTAATAAATCTTTATTTGCTTTTATGTCTTATGTGGTATTGAATGAGCTAATACTTTACTTGTATTATTAAATTTATTTGTTTGATATGTGGTATTTGTTGTATTTATATTATTTATTTCATGCATAACATTAAACATCAATATCATTAATATTGCTATCATATGTAAAGTTGTCAAATAAGCTAATTTCATTGTTTACTTGTTTATTTTGTTATTAGCTTTAGCTTTATTATTAAACCTTATTTATGCTGTTTTCAAAGCCTATTATAATCCTTTTTATATCGTGTAATATTGTATATTACATGTTTATCATTCCTTATAAAATAGTGTTTATTATTTTTACCTTATAAAGTATGTTTAGAAGTGTTTGCATGTAAGGTTATTATTGTTTTGCATGTATGCCACACTAAGAGCCAAACATATAAGGCATAAGACAATCAAAGCATACATAAATACTAGCATACGCATTACATATATAATAACATTAATGCTTACGCGTATTTTCACAAACACCAATGAATCTTTTGCAAAATACAAAGTATGTGTCCCTATTATATAAGACTTTTATGCGTTGGTGTGTTTTGTATTTGTGATTAAGTGTGTTTTTGTGTGTTGAAAAAGTTAAAGTATGTAGAAATGATACAAGCAAATAAATCAAATAACACACCTAGCCAATAGTAAAGATTTAATTTTTAAACCTACTGATAACGACGAAACATTAAGGTTTTAGTTGTGTATGCCTTGATTGGTTTATGCGTGTTTGGCTTTACTTAGTGTTTTATGCGTTTTATTTATTGCGACATTGATTTGATTTCATGGATTTATGATGCGTGGTTTCAAAAATTTTATACTTGAAGTACAGTATAGAAAAGCTACAGAATCTGGATTGCAAAATAACTTAAAAATAAATATGTTTTGCTTTCACCATAAAGGCTCAATATAATAAGAAACCAATTTGAGTTTCTAGTGTTTATCATGTTAATGGCAACAAGTCTAGACACAACGATATTTAATCAGCAACTTTAACAATACTATCTTTACTCACACATGAGTGTATAGGAAAATAAGATACACAAAGTTTTAAACAATATTTCTATTGGTAATCTTTAGCAAACTTTTTTAAAAATGTCTTATTATCATAATCATTTGTAAATGCTTATAGATTAGAATCTCTCGCATGAAAAAGAAAGTCGTTATATTAGTCTTATTGTCTTATCATGCTTTGCACGCAGACTACACAGGGCATTTACCTAGCTCCATTGTGTTGCAAAATGGAGAGAATCTAAGCCATAATCTCACTGCAACATGCGGGAATCAATACTGCTATGCTGGTTTGCCAAGCGCGTTTAATCCAAATGCCTATGATTTTTCCTATTCTACCAATAACGGCACCTCAAGCCTTACCATAAATGCCGCTATGCCACAAGGCACAACGCAAACTCTGTCTATTTTCTATGTTGGGAATCTTAGTATAGGGAGTAACTCAAAACTTAGTTTAAATGACTTTCATACCCTATCAATACAAAAAGGTTTAAGTTTAGGGGCTAATGCGACTTTAGATCTTACGCTACAAAAAGGACAAAAAATTAATGCGAGTGAGTTTGGTCCATCATCAAAAGTTATATTTTCACGCAATGCTGATTTGACTTTACATAGTGGTGCTTTATTGAATGCAACCAATATGGACTTTTTTATATTAGATTCTAAAACCACTATCCATAGTGGTGCGACTTTGAAAGTAGAATCTAACACAATAAGAATGCAAAATGTGCTACAAAATAGCGGCACATTAGAAGTAAATGGATCTGTATGGAATGTGGGACAAAGCACTAATGGTGTAGAACTTGCGACTTCAAATTTTAGTAATATGGAGGGCAATGTAAAGGTTAGTGGAGATTTTAATAATGGTGGTAAGCCAACAGCAGATACGATTCCCGGTAGCTTTTGGCAGAATGACGCACCAAGCCCTGGTGGCGGGGATCTCATCAATTATGGTGGCACTATACACATTACAGGGAAACTTATAAATCAGCAAGGGGTAGAGGGAGGTAGGACGCAAAATTCTAGCGTGCAAATCTATGGCGGAAAGATTAAGGTTGATGGTGGCATGACAAATGAAGCACATAGCACATTAATCTTTGGTGCATATAAAGGGAAAATGGGGCAGCTAGAAGGAAGTCTTACAAATAATGGTAAAGTCGTGGTGGATACTGCTGGTGTGGCTATGGGCAGCCATAGCCTTATTACAGGACAAATAAGTGGCGATACAAATTTTGAAGTGATTTTTAGAAGCGGGGCAAATGAATTTATCAGTGCAAATGTTGTAAATGGTGCTTTAGAAATCAAGGCAGATTCCGCAAAGATACAAGATTTTCAGCGCACGCTTACAGAAAATGAAAAAAGCATGATAAACGCACTTGATAAACAAATGAATGGAATCTATACCTATGGTGGCAGCTCTCTTTTAAGAAATGTTGCTAGAGATTCTGTAAATGGCGTGGCAAACTCATTTATTAATGCACCTTTAGCGATTTTAGATTCTATGCAAACTTATAACACAGATTTTTCTCACACGCAAAACTTTAGCATAGGGGCATTTGGTGGCGGTATTATGAGTGAGAGTATGGGTGGTGTGATGAGTGGCGTTAAGGCTAGTTATAACACAAGTTTATACTCCCATTTACTTGCAACACATTTTGCCTATAGATATGGCTCGATGAATCAGCATTTTGAAACTTATAAAGGCACATTTCAAAGCCATGCATTAAGTTTTTCTCTCATGGATAGAATCTTATTAGAAAAAATCAATATCGATATAGGCTTACATGGGACATTTGGCTTTTTTGCAACAAGAGACATGTTGCAGTTTTCTAGCACAAGCACAGCTTTTAATAGCGATTTTAACGCGTATAATCTCAACGCAAATGTAAATATAGGCTATCCATTTATTTTTCAAAGCTTCTCCATAGCCCCAGTTGCAGGACTTAGACAAAGTATAATCACACAAAGCTCATATCAAAATAACAAAGCTCTAGAGATACAGAGTAATGGCTATACAAACCATATCACAAGCATGATTTTAGGGCTAAATCTAGCATATAATCTCAATCAGGTAAGCACATTTTTTATAAACTTAGCATACGAACCGATACTCTATCATTCACAAAAAAACACAAGTGTTGTATTAAATCAGCAAAATCTCACCTTTGACACACTATCATCACTTCATACATTTAACATGCAAATGGGTGCAAACTGGCAGATAAATAGCAATATGAAAACAAGTCTTAATGCTTTTTATAAGGCAGGTATGAGTAGTAGTCATATCTTTGGCGTGCAAGCAAACTTTGGATATGAGTTTTAACTTTGCATTTAGACTTTATTATTATTGTGTGAGATTGCTATCTGCTTACTAACACCATTAGCCATTGCAGATTTTAAACACTTACAATAATATGTAGGCATCATTTTAACTCATGCTACAATCATAATAGAATCTAAAAATCCATATTCACACTAAACCAATATCTTCTGCCTTCAGCAATGTAGTTATACATATTGCCGACCAATGCCGTAGGTTTATTTCCGTTCGACCAACCATATTGCCTATAATCTGCGAAGTTTTTGTCTAAAAGGTTATAGATAGCAAAATTTACTTTAAATTTTTCATTGATTCTATAAGTAGCTCCTAAATGTAAAAGCATAAAAGGTTTATAATATGCCCCTAGCACTTGCTGTTGTGCTGCATCTGTGCCCGGTCTCAAACCTCTAAAGCGATTGCCTTGCACTTCACTCCGTAAATATACATGTAAATCTTCCCATGTATAGCCAAGCTTTGCGTTGAATCTATGGTCTAGCGTGTCTGTGAGTGGTGCGCCTTTTAGATTACCTGTGAGTTGCTCGCTGCTTGTAAAAGTATAGCTTATATCAAAATTTACTCCATAAAGTGGCTTTATCCCCGCATAGAGTTCTACACCTTGTATATAGGATCTATCAACATTTATCGCACGAGAACAACCTCTAGTGAATGCCTCACTACCACATATACCTGCATTTGCTCCACTAGCTAAAGTCTCTGAGCTAATCTTATCCCAGAATAGACTATAAAAATAGGTGATTCCAGATTCAAAATAGTCATTATCTGTAAGAGCGGTCATCTCAAAGCTTAGACTTGTTTCAGGTTTTAGGTTTGGATTCCCTAAAAATGCAAGTTGCCCTTGTGCGCCAAAACCATATTGTCCATCTATAAGCTGATTAAGGTATGGGGCTTTATACCCCATACTTACGCCACCTTTAAGCGTTAGCCAATCAGGGATTGCCTCATAAACCAAATATGCCTTTGGCGAAGTGTTAAAACCAAAGCGTGAGTTATAATCCTCCCTTAGCCCTAAAGTAAAGCGAAATCCATCAAAAGCTTCCCATTCATTTTCTGCAAAAAGGGCGAAAGTGTGCTGTGAAAACTGACTAGGCTTTGCTACCATATCCTGCATCCATGAAAACCAGTATTGCGCCCCAACGCTTAGATAGTTTTCATAAGGCAAGTCGATAAAGCCTTTTGATTCTAGAATCACATCTTTACCGGCTATTTGTCGTGGTTTATTTACAGGCTTTGTATTTGTCATGCGTCCATCATTATTGCTTTGATTAAACTGCAGTGAGTTTTCTATACTCCATGTGCCATAGCTACCTTTATGTGCGATGATATTGTTGTTTCTACTTACAATATAGGCATTTGCTGTGCTTGTGTGTTGCCCTAACTGCTCTTTACTATTATCATACCATTGACTTGCATAGCTTGTATCAAAATAAATATGATTATTAGAATCTAGATTCCATAAAAGTCTGCCACCAATATCATAGATATGTGCCATAGTGGGATTGCCGATAAAGCCCGCGCGATTGGTTATTACATCGCCTATATTTGGGGGGTTCCCTTGAGCTCCATTTGGCTTATTTTGTGTAATTGTATATTGATATTTCACATTTGAGGGTTCTCTAAAGTAGTAGCGCGCCCTTAGCTGTAGCCCAAGCTTATCCTTAATAATAGGTGCGACACCAAAGAGATTTAGCATGTAGCCAGATCCATATTGTCTGTCTTCATTTTGCGTTGTTTCTAGCCCGATATTCACAGCGTATTTATCAAAACTCTTTTTTGTAATGATATTAATCACGCCGCCAATCGCATCACTCCCATAAAGCGTGCTCATAGGACCACGGATAACTTCAATCCTCTCAATCGCACTCAAAGGCGGCATAAAGCTCGTATCAGCCTGACTCCAACCCGCATTTGTCGTATTAATATCCCCTGCTACACTCGTGCGTTTGCCATCGATTAGAATCAATGTATAGTTTGCTGGCATACCGCGGATAGAAATCTTTAATCCACCTGTTTTGCCTAACTCTGTATTGACATCAATGCCCGGAATATCCGCAATAGCTTCTGCTAAATCCCTATGAGGTTTATTCTCTAACTCTTCTCTGCTAATCACGGTGATAGAAGCAGGAGCATCTTTTAGCAATTGCTCTGTGCCACGAGCAGTCGTTACGACTTGTTGTAGTTTATAGTTTTTTGCTTCTGTGTTTGTATTTGATTGTTTGGTATCATCTTGTGTATCTGCGAGCATAAAGCCAGATAACACCAAAGAGAGTAGAGAATAGCGTGAAATACGCCTTGAAATAACACGATTTTGTGTAGATATTTTTAACATTTAAAGTCCTTTTATCATCGTCATCGTATTGTATCATAATAATTTATAAATTAATAATCAATCGTATTATTTTTTTAAAATATATAGGAATTATTATTATTTATAGCTTGTTATGTTTAAGTAATACAAACATAACAACACCAAATTTACAGATTTAATATAAAAACATTGTAAGATTTTAGAGTTTTATTTTAATATTAAGGAATATCAATGTTTTATATGAAAAATGCTACTAAGTTTATCATCTCAAAATTCTTTGTTAGCACTCTGCTTGTTAGCACAATGTGTGTTTATGGAAATGATGCAAAGCAATATGATGCTGAAGATATTGCCGATGTGTTTTATGCATTAAATGGAGATTCTAAAGATCCACATAAAAAGATTAACCACGCAAAAGGCTTTTGTGCGAATGGAGAGTTTATCCCAGCAAATAACATTACAAAAACGCTAAATATACCATTGTTAAAAGAAAAAAACATTAAGACAGAAGTGCGATATTCACTTGGTGGTGGAAGCAGAGTGGCAAGCGATAAATCAAAGCCTAGAGGCATGGCGTTAAAGATTCAAGGGCAGCAAGATGAATGGGAGATTGTTATGCTAAATACTGAGATTAACTTTGCGAAGAATCCACAGGAATTTGGCGAGTTTTTTGCGATGAGAATCCCAAAAGATGGCAAGGTAGATACCGCCTATATCACTAAGAGAACAAGCGAGGTCGCCTCATACAAAAACTTTGAAGAATATATGAAAAATATCGGTATAACAGGCAGTGTGGCAAATACAATGTATCATAGCATTCACACATTTTATTTTAAGGATAGTAAGAATAAGCTAATCCCTGCGAGATTTAAGTTTGTCCCAGCAAATGGCGTGGCTTATCTCAAAGAAAATGAATTGCAAAAACTTAGCAATGACTTTTTAGAATCTGATTTTAAAGAAAAGAGCAAAAATGCCCCGATTGCTTATAAGATGATTCTAGTCCTAGCAAATCCAAAGGATAAAACCGATGATACCACAGCCCTTTGGAGTGGTAAGCATAAAGAGATTGAGGTTGGCACATTGCTTGTAAAACAATATAATGGTGATGTATGTAATGGCGATGTGTTTATGCCAAATGTATTGCCTAATGGTGTAGAAGCTCCAAAAGACCCGCTATTTGAAACACGCAATGATGTATATTCAATCACTTTTGGTAGAAGACAATAAAAATACAAGAATCACACACAGATAAAAGTTTATGTGTGATTGTGAAGTTAGACTACAAATTGAAAGATACTTTGGTGTTGCATAGTAAATAAACTAAAAAAGCCCTATAAATAAAATATAAATTTTTATATTTTTTACTCTTTATTGCATAACTTTGGGTTACAATATGCGTTTATGCTTAGTTTGAAAGGAGATATTATGCAATCCGTTGATAATAAAGAGATAATTGAGACAAGTTTGTCCTTAGCAAAGACATTGCAGCACAAAATCAATAGTGATTTAAGTTGTAAAGAAAAAAGATTCCGTAAAAAGATGATGAAAATGCTTGAAAATCCAAGCAGTAAGGTCATGCTCATTGAGTTGCTTGATAGGAGCTTTCGTTCAAAAAATAATGAAATGGCACACGAACTCATCTCGCATACTTTGCAGAAATATGGGATTGCTGATTTTTTCTCTTCGTTTGAAAAGGTATTGTTGCAGCTATTTTTGGGTATAGGTAAAAGTATGCCATGCGTGAGTGTGCCTTTCTTCATAAAGAATCTAAAGAAAGATACAAAAGCTATGGTGCTAGATGCCTCACCTATTGCCCTGAAAAAACATGCGGATAAAAGGGCCAGTGAAAACATTGGCTTAAATGTGAATCTAATCGGTGAAGAGGTGCTTGGGAATCTAGAGTCAAACTATCGTTTGCAAAAGTATGAAGACGCTCTAAACTCAAACTATATCAATTATATCTCTGTTAAAATTACAACTATTTTTTCTCAAATTAATATCTTAGATTTTGAATACTCAAAGCGTGAGATAGTAGCAAGGCTTGATAAGCTCTATGGCATTGCAGAAGAAAAGCAAAAGGCAGGGGTGTCAAAGTTTATTAATCTTGATATGGAAGAGTTTAAGGACTTAGAACTCACTGTGGCAGCCTTTATGGAATCTCTTGCGAAGTTTGATATTAAAGCTGGGATTGTATTACAAGCGTATTTACCAGATTCTTATGAGTATCTAAAAACTTTAGTAGCCTTTTCTAAAGCGAGAGTAGAGGGCGGTAAGCCCCCGATTAAGATTCGCATTGTAAAAGGTGCGAATATGGAGGCTGAAGAGACTATTGCAAGTGTGAAGGGCTGGGAGCTGCCTACATTTAGACAAAAGGTTGATACAGATTCCAACTATAATAAAATGCTTGATTATATTTTGCAAGATTCTAACTTTAAATACATTGATATAGGTATCGCATCACATAATATCTTTCAAATCGCTTATGCGATGACAAGGATAAATAGGGCAGGGGCGCAAGATAGCTTTACTTTTGAAATGCTTGAGGGTATGAACTTAAAAGCAAGTTTTGAAGTAGCTTCAAGAAATAAGCTTATTTTATATGCCCCGGTATGCGATGATGCGCATTTTAATAATGCTATTGCATATCTTGTGAGGCGACTTGATGAAAATACAGGTAAAGATAACTTTATGCGTTATGCTTTTGATTTAGAGATTGATTCTATTGCGTGGAAACAGCAGGAACAAATCTTTTTGCAATCAATCGAGGGTATAAAAAGCGTGCAAGAGACAAGCTATAGGCAGCAAAATAGACTTAAAGCCCCATTTACACAAAAAGCAAATCTTACTTCTTTCTTTAACGAGCCTGATACTGACTTTATATTGAAACCAAATAGAGAATGGGCGGAGGCGATTAAGACAAAGTGGCTAAATACAGAATCTATTGAGGTTACACCAATAATTGGCGATAAAACTCCAAAAGATAATAAAAGAGAGATTAAGCAAAAAGGCGGTGATAAAGTCATTGCTAATGTGTATTTAGCAAATAAGGATAGCTTAAAAGCAGCTATGGCGTATGTAAAACAAGCACAAAATATACTAAGCTATGAAAAGCTTGGCGAGATTTTGCTAAAAACCGCAGAGATTGTGGCAGAAAGACGCAATGATTTAATCGGTATATCGGCTCTTGAAGTAGGTAAGACTTTTGCAGAGACAGATGCTGAGGTAAGTGAGGCGATAGACTTCCTTAGATTCTATCCGCATAGCATGTATAAATTGCTAGAAACACATAAAGATTTTATGCTAAAGCCAAAGGGTGTTGGCGTAGTGATTACGCCGTGGAATTTCCCTGTTGCAATTTCTGTTGGTGGCATTGCTGCTAGTCTTGCTAGTGGGAATAGAGTGATTTATAAGCCATCTAATATATCTGCTGTTACAGGCAGTATATTAACGCAGTGCTTTTATGATGCGGGATTACCTAAAGACTATCTTGTATTCTTGCCTGCAAGTGGTAAGGATGTAAATGAGATTCTATTAAAAGAAGCGGATTTTGCGATTCTAACAGGTGGGGAAGATACGGCTTATGAGATTTTAAAAGAGAATCCAACCCTATTTTTAAGTGCTGAAACAGGCGGCAAAAATGCGACTATTGTAAGCAAAATGGCAGATAGAGACCAAGCAGTAAAAAACATTATCCATTCAGCTTTTTCTAACTCTGGGCAGAAATGCAGTGCTACTTCCTTACTCATACTTGAAGAGGAAGTGTATAAAGATGAGCAGTTTAAACGCACATTGATTGATGCGGCAAACAGCCTTCATGTTGGGAATCCTTTTGATTTTAAGAATAAGTTAGGGTATCTAAGCAGCACTATTGATGAGAAAGTAAAGCAGGGCTTAGAATTAGAGCAAGGTGAAGAGTGGGTATTAGCCCCAAGTTTTGAAGGTGAGAATCCTTATGCGATGAGACCATGTATTAAATATGGCGTAAAAGAGGGCAGCTACTCGCATAAGAGTGAATTTTTCACGCCGATTTTATCAGTTATATGTGCGAAAGATTTAGAGCATGCCATAGATATTGCAAACTCTACTGGATATGGTTTAACAAGCGGTTTTGAATCTCTTGATGAAAGAGAATGGGACTATTATCTAAAACATATTGAAGCAGGGAATCTCTATATCAATAAATCTACGACAGGGGCGATTGTCCTGCGACAGCCATTTGGTGGGATTAAAAAGTCAGCAGTTGGCTTTGGCAGAAAGGCTGGGAGCTATAACTATGTGGCACAATTTATAGATATTATCCCTAATGAGACACAAGAAAGAATAGATTTAAATGCAAAGCATAGCTTTATTGATAGTATGCAATATCTTATTAATATTACGCAAGATGAAGGCATAAAAAATGAGTTAAAGGCGTTTTTACAAACTGCAAAAAGCTATGCGTATTTCCATGAAAATGAGTTTTTACAAAAAAGGGATTTCGTGCATATAAGGGGAGAAGACAATCTCTTTTACTATGTGCCGGTAAAATCAGTCATCTATCGTGTTAGAAAAGAAGATTCTCTAAGTGATATTTTAAGCATTATTGCTAGCACTCAGTTAATTAATGCAAGGCTTACCATTAGCCTTAAAGCCACAGAAATGAGTGAAAATTTAGGCTTTGTGCTAGAGCATATAAAAACATTGCAGCTAAAAAATATCACTATTGAGTATCAAAGCTTGGAGCAGTTTATTGAGAGTGCAGGGGAGTATGAGTTTATCCGCTATCTTGCCGCACCCAATAAAAAGAATCTTGTATATAAAGAGCTAATAGGGCAGGGCAGGGCGAAAGGAAAGCTAATCGCACATCATAAGCCCTATGCGAATGGATATTTTGAGCTTTTATACTATCATACAGAGCGTGCTGCAAGCATTGCATTCCATAGATATGGGAATCTTGGTAGAAGAGCATTGCAAGATAATAAGTAGATTCTATTACATGCAGATTCTATACATATAAAGGAAAAAGATGAGTGAAAAAATACAGCTAAAGGCTGGAGATACAGCCCCATTATTTAGCTTACCAAATGAAGATAATGTGGTGATTGCTTTAGGGGATTTACTAGATTACACTATTGTTTTGTATTTTTATCCAAAAGATAATACGAGTGGTTGCACCACAGAGGCACAAGAGTTTAGTGCATTGCAAGAATCTTTTGAAAAGCATAATGCTATTGTAATAGGCATTAGCCCAGATAAACCCGCAACACATAAAAAGTTTATACAAAGCAAAAATTTAAATGTTGTGCTTTTAAGCGATAGTGATAAAAGTGTAGCAATGAAATATCATGCCTATGGTAAGAAGATAATGTATGGCAAGGAAGTGCAGGGGATCTATCGCAGCACTTTTATCATACAAAAAGGAAAAATTATAGAATCTTTTTATAATGTCAAAGCAAAAGGACACGCACAAACAATCCTTACATATCTTACAAATTTAGATAAAAATAAATAGATTCTATATTTGTTATCATATTTTTCTATCTTTTATGTGTAATGAATTTAAATTGAAAGAGAATATAAAGATATAAGATTTTAATAGCACTGAAGAGCTAATATTCAAGGCCCTTTAAGCTTTTAAGTATATAGCAATTAAGGGCTTTATGTGACAAGTAAATTCATAAGCTATATGCTATTTAAGGCGATATAAAGCTATCTTAGGTTTTGACAAAAATAACTTTATTTACTCTAGTGTTAGTGTTTTTAATACACTAAGATTGCTGTTGTGTTTGTTGCTGACTTTGTTTTAGCATATTGAGTTCATTTATCACGTTCATAATAGCAATGAGTGCTAAATGATAGCTTAGTGGTCCAAAGCCAGAGATAATGCCTACACTCACCGCACCAGTTACACTTACTCTGCGTTCAGGCTCTCTTGCATGAATGTTGCTTAAATGTGCTTCAATCACAGGCACACCAGATGCTACAATCGCATCAGCTACGCAAATAGAAGTGTGCGTTAAACCACCCGGATTCATAATCACACCATCATATTCACCACCAACGCATTCTTGCAATTTATCAATTATCTCCCCTTCAAAATTGCTTTGAAAAAACTCAAGTTCCAAAGATTCACCATTTGCACCCTTTTGTGTCGCAGCAAATGCACTCATATTATTATGGATTTGTTCTAGCGTCATAGTCCCATATAGTCTTGGGTCTCTGTGTCCTAACATGTTTAGATTTGGTCCTTGAATGACTAATATTTTCATGTATGCTCCCTATTATAAAGTAAAGGCAAGATTCTATCAAAATTTAAAGGACTTTCATTAAACAAAAAGGGTTTATCAAAAATATGATTTTCAAGGTTATAATGTAGTCTCGTTATGAATAAATATTGAACTTTAAGGATAGCATAATGTCTGCGATAAGCTCTTTCACACAGGCAATACTAAATATTTTCTATCAATTAACGACAATCCCACATGGTAGCTTTAATACAAAAGAGATGGCAGCATTTTTAGAATCTTTTGCCAAATCAAACAACTATGCAATAAAAAAAGATTCTGTTGGCAATATACTTGCATATAAAGAAAATACAAAATCTAAAGTATGTTTTCAATGTCATTATGATATGGTGTGCGTTGGACTTGCAGCACAAAATCTAGCGTTAAATCTTTTGCAAACAAAAAGAAGATGTAACAATATCGAGCAAACTTGGCTAAAAGCTCAAGATTCTAGTCTTGGTGCGGATAATGGCATGGGTATGGCGATTATGATGTATTTCATGCAGCAGGGCATTCACGCAGAGTTTCTTTTCACAAATGATGAAGAGGTAGGCATGATAGGGGCAAAAGGGCTAGAGATTCCTATTCAATCTAAGATATTACTTAATCTTGATTCTGAAGTCTTAGGTGAGATTACTATAAGCTGTGCGGGCGGCTTTGACTTAAATTATCAAAGTGAGTTTATCACACAAGAGATTCCGCTAAATTATCATTATTATGTCCTATCTTCAAGGAATTTTGCCGGTGGGCATAGTGGATTAGATATTAATAATCCTTTGCCAAACTATCAAAACGCAATCCTACAAAGCACATATTTCTTAGATAAAGCTTTAAATGAGAGTGAAAAGGATTCCTTATATGTGATTAACTGGAAAGGTGGTGAGAAACGCAACTCAATCCCCATGCACTCAAAGCTTATCATCGCAAGTAAGCAAAAACTAAGTATAGAATCAAATGAATTTTTTGTATTTGAGGAGCTAAAAGAAGAGCATAATGAATTGCTTGATAAAACAAATGAAGTCTTTTTACAAACGCCAAATGGCATAGAGTTTAAGATTCTATATAATCTACTTTTAAGTTTAAATATAGGTGTGCTTGATAGCATAGAAAATGCAGTGCAAAACTCTCGTAGTCTCTCACACATCTCATTTGCAAATGGAAATCTATCTCTTGCTTTCATGGGTCGTGCTAATACAAATGATTTATTGCAAGATAACTTAACTCAACTAAAAAAGATTCTAGAAAGAGAGCAGCCAAAGCAAAAAAAAGAGAGTTTGCAAATAAAAATGAGTGAATATTATGCCCCATGGGAAAAACAAGATAAAAGCATAGCATCTAGTAGCATAAATAAAACTTTATGTGAAACAGAAGAGATAAAAGTTTCATGCAGTCTAAAAGAGATTCTAAAAGCAATGTGTATGAGTATGCAAAAACACACAAAGCCGTTCAATATAACGCCAAAAATAGTAGAGTTACACGCAGGGCTTGAGTGTGGAATCTTACTCAAAAGATTTAAAGATTTGGGGTTATCTGATATTATTGCCTTAAGCATTGGTCCATCAATCAACGCACCGCATTCTATCAATGAAGAAGTATGGATTGAGAGTGCTGGGGTTATAGTAGCAATCTTGCAAGACTTTATGGAAACAATATAAGTATATGGGAAAAACAATGCCAGACTTTACTACAATGCTAAGCGTGAGTTTATCACTGCTTGGTGCGCTTTTGTTGTGTATCTTGGTCCTACTTATCTTTAGTGCGTGTTCGCCGCTAACTTCTATGAATCATAGTGTCAAAACGCATTATACCCCCCATTATAATAGCTTTAAAAGCCCTATTGCAGAGCCTTATAAGGAAGAGCTAAAACAGAAAAAAGATGGCGCATTAATCATTGCTGATGGCTCAAGTGCGCTTTTACACAGATTAGGTTTCGTGCAAATGGCTACAAAAACTATTGACATTCAAACCTATATCTATAAAAATGAACTCACTTCAAGACTACTTGCAAGAGAGCTTTATGAGGCGGCAAATCGCGGTGTAAAGATTAGAATCTTAATTGATGATAATGGAATCTCATCGGACTTTTATGACTTAATGATGCTTGATAATCATGAAAATATTGAAGTGAGAATCTTTAATCCATACTTTTTTCGCTTTGGTCCTATGCATGCATTTGAGGCGATATTTAACTTCAGTCGCATTAATAAACGCATGCATAATAAGCTTTTTATCTTTGATGATGCCGCATTAATCATGGGTGGTAGAAACATTGCTGATGAATATTTTGAAAATGCAAGTGTGAATTTTACTGATACAGATTTATTATTTATCGGCAATATCGCAAAAGATGCGAAACTAAACTTTGAAGAATTTTGGAATTATAAGCGAAGTATCCCTGTAAATCTCTTTCCAAGTAAAAGAAAACTAGAAAAATATCGCAAAAAAGCAAAAAGCCCAGAAGAACAAGCCAAGCAATACAATGTAGGTAAAGCTGATTGGGAAGAATATCTAAGCGATATGGAAGTGTTTAAGGCAAAATATAAAAATAAAGAATTTAACATGACTTGGGGTGAGGGCACATTCCTAGCAGACTCACCAGAAAAGATTGATAAAGGCAATGGTCCCTTTACAACACCTATCCTTGAAGCCCTATCTTATAATCTTAGCCATGCAAAAGAATCTATTGTCATCTCTTCATCATATCTTGTTCCGGGTGTCGCGGCTATGGATGTATGGCGTGATTTTATACAAAATAGGGGGATTAGTATTAAGATTCTTACAAACTCCCTTGCCTCTGTTGATGTCATACCAGTATATTCACATTGGGAAAATTATCGCGATAAACTTGCTTTGATGGGTGTGCAAGTTTATGAGTATCCAAACTTAGAATCTAAAAAGGCAAGGCTAAAGGATAAGGTAAAATTCTATCATTCATCAAAAGGTAAAGTAAGTCTTCACTCAAAATACATGATTATAGATTCTCATACCATTGCTGTGGGTAGCTTTAACCTTGATTATAGATCAGCTATGCTAAATACTGAAAGCATTGTATTTTTTAAAAACAAAGAATTAGCCGAGCAATTACACAAGATTACAGAATCTCAAATGCAAGATTCCTATAAAATCGTATGTGATACAAATACGCAAAAATGCCATTGGGAACTAAAAGATGAAAATGGTGTGCAAAAATTCTCCGTCTCACCAAATACAAGCGTATGGCTTAGATTCTATAAAACATTGGCAAAGATTATGCCAGAAAAGCTTTTATGATAGAATTTTAGGATCTAATTCGTTTGGGTGGGTGCATTTTGACAAGAATTTAGATTTTATAAAAGATTTTGTAAGGAAAAATTGTGAGTTTCATACAACTAGATTCTATAACAAAGACTTATGGCAAGGGTAAAAATACTTTTCAAGCCCTACATGGTGTCAATTTAGAGATTAAAAAAGGTGAGTTTGTAGCCCTCATGGGTCCTTCTGGGTCAGGCAAATCGACAATGGCGAATATACTTGGCTGCCTTGATATTGCTACAACGGGCAAGTATTATTTCAATGGTGTTGATGTTTTTACGCTGACACGGACACAAAGGGCATTATTGCGGCGGCATTATATGGGATTTATCTTTCAAGGTTTTAATCTTTTATCAAGGACTTCTGCGCTTGAGAATGTGGAGTTACCGCTCATATATCGCGGTATGCACAAAAGAGAGCGGCAAAAAATCGCACTTGAAGCACTTGATATGGTGGGACTTGCGGACTGGTCTGATCATAGTAGCGGAGAGCTTAGCGGTGGGCAGTGTCAGCGTGTAGCCATAGCGCGTGCAATCGTTACAAAGCCTTTATTTTTACTCGCTGATGAGCCAACAGGCAATCTTGATACAAAAAGAAGTAATGAAGTTATGGATATTCTAACACGACTAAATCGCGATATGAATATCACGATCCTTATGGTAACGCACGAGCCAGACATGGCACAATACGCACACAGAGCAATTCACTTTTTAGATGGAAATATCCATGATGAAGTGATTTTTCAATAAATATGCTTTATGCAGTTTAATCATTAGAATCTAAAATAACCTACCGTGTTGAGTGTAGTAAGACAGACAACCTAAAGATTCTAAAAAATCTTTTGTTTAACACTCAAAATAAGAAAGTAATATAGAACTTAAATCCTTTATAGATAATGTTAGCCAAAGATCCTCTCAAACTCTGAAAGTCGCAACCGCGATTGGATACATATCGGCAAATATTCATATCGAGTAAAATATATTTATTAAAACAGCATATATTTTTATTAGAATCTTCTCTCAAAGTTGTGTGTAAAATTTATTAAAATTTGGATTGTGTTATGCAAGATGATATGGCGATTTTATATAAGCATGTGAAGGCATTAGATATGTTGTATAGACATGCAATGCTTGGCGATAGTTTTGTGGATTTAGCAAAACAAGATTCTAATACACACAAGCAAAAAATCACTCTTGCCACACAAGCAAATCAGCAATATAATAGCTATGAAGCAACTACTTCAAATCACACAAACACACAGCAAAACATGCAACAAATCGCACAAAAAGTTATACAATGCAATCTTTGCTCTCTCTCTAAATCTGTAAAAGATTCTGAACGATTATGTGCTATTTTGCCTACAAATAAAGCTTATCCCACCGATACGCTCTCTAGCAATGCAAAAGAGACTATAAATAAAGATTTTATTGCCACTAAAAGCCTACAAAAACATACAAAAGCACTTCCAAATATTGCCTTTATCACAGATTCCTTACACCTTAGGGAAGCTCCAAAAGATAGCTATGCTTTATTAGAGAATCTTGAGTTAAATAGAAGTAATGAAATGCTTTTTGACATTATAGAAAAAGTCTTTTTACTCCATAAAGAAAGTGTATTTCTTTTTCCACTTTTTAAATGTGCTGAGGTTGGCAATAATCAGCAAATAAGTATGCAAATCCGCACACAGCCCCTTGCCACACAAAGACGCATTTGCAGCAATTATCTCAAAGCTCAACTTGAAAATATGAGTTATGCGGTATTTTTTGGTGAGCATATATGCTTTGATTTCTTTGAGATTTCATTGCAAGAAGCAAGTGGTAAGCTACTTGAATATCATACAGCACAGGGCAAAAAAGTGCTTTGTGTATGTGTGCCAGATATTATGCAAATGCTTATGAATCCAAAGTTAAAAAAAGATGCCTTTATTAATTTTGTATTGCTAAGAAATGCAATTTATGCAATTTCATGCTAAAATATTGTTTCATCATTTGTATTTAAGGATAGGAATGTTGCACAGCAGAATCATACAAAAAGTAGCATTATGCCTTGTCATATTTGTAACGCATTTAGCAGTAGCAAAAGAGCATATTATGTCCCCCTTGCCAGTCCCTGAACAAGAAATTGTAGATATTGAGATAAAAAAATGTTCTAAATCATGTTTAAATAAACTCTATGAAAGTGAGCAATTCTTTAGTTTTGCTTCACATTATCGTTCCACAAAGGATAAGGCTTTAAATGAACGATATAAAGCGGTTGTAGAAGAGCTTGGCATTAATGCTGTTATTCCTTTGTTTGATTCTAGTCATGGAATCCGCGTTGCTTTAATGATTCCACAAAAAAATGTCGGCAGATATTCTGTAACAAGTGCTGATGCAATCCTTGCTTATCTCATCGCACATGGCGATAACTTTTCCTTTAAAGTCCTTGATACACAAAATGAAGAGATAAAAAATCTTGTCGCGGGTTATAATAAAATACATGAAGAAGAGTTTGATCTTATAGTTGGCATTCTCACACCAAAAGGTTTAGAGAATCTGCTGCAAAATGTAAATATCACAACACCGCTTTTTATCCCTACTATTAATGAAAAACAAGCTATGAAGTTTGCACCGAATAAAAATGTATATTTTGGTGGTATTGACTATGAAAGTCAAGTAAATATGATGGTAACACTTGCTGAGCAAAAAAAGAATGCGATTATAAGCTTTAATGATGATGGCATGATTGGAAAAATGATTGGGGCAATCGTGCAATCGCGTGCTGGAAATGTAAGACAAGAAATAATAGATTCCAAAAAATCTACTAATTTTGCCCCTATCATCGCAAAATATCATCAAGGTTTAAAAAACTCTATGGTTATGCTAAATACCTCTGTGATAAAAAGCGGCTTAATTATCCCTCAAATGGGTAATGCAAAGGCTATGCCCTCTGTCTTTCTTTCCACACAGATTAATTATAACCCCTCACTTCTTACTTTAATGCCAAAGGAAGATGCTAAAAAGCTTTTTGTCGTGAGTGCAATAAGCCCTATACATACGCGTTTATTGCTATTTAATGAGATTCTATCTGCTGATTTACAATATGACTGGGTAAATTATGCAACCGCTTTGTCTCTTGACATATTCTTAACACAAGGCAGTAAAGCAAATCAGCGTTTTTTCTCGGAAAGTTTGCAAGGCAATCAAGTGATATATCATAATAGATTCTATGGTGTTAAAGATTCCCATTTTATCCCTGTAAAGTTAAAATAAAGGAGTAAATAGACTATGGATAAAAATGGCGAAGATATAGAAGAGTTAAGCATATTTTTAGCAAAATATGCTGCTGCACTATTATCAAGTGGTGCTTATACCTCGCGTGTGTCTCGTTGCACGGAGCGTATTGGTGAGAGTTATGGATATGATGTATCTATGATTATTTGGCTTAAATACATTAATCTTAGTATCGCACAAAAAGATAATTATGAATATCGTCGCACACAAGTCAGCTCAAACCCTCCTATGAATACAAATTTTAGAATCATATCAGAGCTTAGCGCATTAAGCTGGCAAATACATGATAGCAAAATCACACTCAAAGAAGCGCGTATAAGATTTGAGTATATTATGCAAAATAAGCATAATGGCTTTTTTGCTACACTCTTTTTTGCAAGCCTTGCGAATGCAGCATTTTGCAAGTTATTTGAAGGTGATATTGGTGCATTGATATGCGTATTTATGGGGACATTCGCTGGATTTGCAAGCAAGCATATACTAACAAATTTACAGGTTGATATACGCGGAATCTATGTGCTTGTATCTTTTATCTCTTCGTTTGTCGCCTATATTGGCGTGCATTTTGGGATTACAAAAACACCCGGAATTGCCATTGGTTTAAGCATTGTATATCTAATACCCGGCATACAAATCATTAATGCCCTAGCAGATGTCTTGCATGAATACACTTTAATGGCATTAAGTCGCGGTGTGAATATGATTATTTTACTGACTTGTATTGCAGTTGGTGCGTATTTAACATTGAGTATTGCTCATGTGAGTGTGTTTGATGTTTAATTTAGAGTTATATCCCCAATTACAAGAGTTTTTATATACTGATTTTTTTAATACAAACACGCTACCACACATTTTTTATAAAATGCTATTTGCTATGGTTGCTGGATTTGGCTTTGCTTATGCACTTCATCCGCCCAAAAAGGTATTTTTTGGAATCATTATTGTTGCTGGATTTGGCTATTTTATCCGCTCCATTCTTTTGCAAAGCCCTATTTTTAGCCTTGCTGGTGCTACTTTTTGTGCGGCAGTCTGCATGGGATTTGTCGCCATGCTACTTGCAAAATACACAAAAGTCCCCGTAGAAGTTATTGTATTTCCCGCACTTTTACCTATGTTTCCGGGTAGCTATGGATATAGAAGTATTTTATCACTTCTCACCTTTACGCAACATGCCGATAAGCCAGAACAGCTTACTTATTTACTCGCATTTTTTAATAATATTACGACAATGCTATCTGTTTCACTCTCCCTTGTTGCTGGTGTATTAGTGATATTTATCATTTTCCATGAGCAAAACTTTACAATGACAAGGGGGACTAAAAAGACTTCAATCTATCAGGTATTACGCGAATTGCGTAAGACTAGAAAGCAAAAGCCATAATAATCTCTTGTTATACTCATATTGTATCTGTGTTTTTATTGCTTATTCACATGTAAAGCACTCTTCCAAAAAGCTAAGACTAGAAGCATGTAGTAATAGCCTATCTGTGCTGCAATAATGAAGCCTTATATCTTTTAGAATCTTTTCTTGATGTGAGGGCAAGGCATAATAAAAAAGTAAAAATGTAAAGAAGAAAAATTCAAAATCTTTATTGAAAGTTTGTATTTTACTATGTGGTTGAGAGAGTTTAGAATCTATCTCATTTGAGCGATAGTGGGGTTTAGGGTGCAAGCATTGCGATATAGATTCTGTATCATCATACAAGAAATATGAGAGAAAACTCGCCCGATTTGTTTTATTATATTTTTGAGAAAAAAAGCAAGAGATTAGAATCTTACTCAGTGATAGAGATAGAAATTTACAAAATGGTAGAACGAAATATTTAGATTCTGTAATTTGAATATTTTTGGAATCTGTATTTAAATCTATTTTAGAATTTAATCTTTGTTTAGATTCCATATTAGATGTTTCGCTTTGCTCAATATGACAAGCTGTTTTAGCTTCTATAGTCTTACAAGCTATGTTAAAATTTAGCATTACATTATAAAGCATTTTTTGTGTTATGTTTTTATCTCGCCTTAAATAATGTATAGCATAAACATATTTTTGAATACTGCTAGAATGCTTTTTTGTGAGAGTTTCAAAGAGATAAGATTCTATGTTTGCTTTCAACTTCTTGCTTTGTAAATCAAGGAATAAACTCGCAACAACAGGGCATAAGCCATAAAGCGTATCACCTAATATTTTATGTTGCAAACTTGAAGTGTGAATGCGAAGCTGATGTGTTTTGCCACTTAAGGGAAAAAGTTTTACAAGTGTAAATTTTTCGTTTTGTTTAGATTCTAAGTTTTTAGATATTTCTTTTTTGCTTTGCTGAAAGTCAGTATGAAAAGCGGTTATGAAATCTAGCTTTTTATTGTTTTCTAAAGATATTTTGCTATGAGTATTTGGCAAAATATTTTTTTTAGATTCTAAGCCTTTAGATGTTTGCTTACACTCAATATGACAAGCTGGTTTAAAATCTAGCTTTTTAGATACTTCGCCTAAAGGCTCAGTATGATAAGTATGGGAATCTAAAATATTATTTTGCGCCCTAAACCCCGCACCCCACACATTAAGAAAAGATTCATAACATTGCAATAACTTCTTTTCATTAAAAAAATCGCTATATTGCAAGGTAAAATCATCACTTTTTCTAGCCATAGAATCTTGCTTAATTTTTTTATCATAATCACACTCTGTAAAAAACATAAAATCTTGTATAAAGTCTCTAGAAATATCAGCTAAATTTTCCTGCAGTGTGAGTGGAACAAGTGCTTTATGTGAAAAAAATGGATTGCTAGATTTATAAAGATAGCTTGAAACTTCATTAAAGCTATGAAATACATGAAGTGGTGTGAGTATGGTAGTAGCCCTGCTTTGGTCTTGTTGTATAGAATCTTTTGTGATAACTTTTATTTCATTTTCTTTAATCGTTTTTACCCTTAAATCCTTAGCTCTACCTTTAATGCAAAGATTCCCAAAATCTTTTAGAAAAATAATCTCTGATTCTATAAGTAAAGATTCTTTAACTTCGCCATGCAAAATAGCCATATAGCTTTTTTTCACGCCTTTTTGTAAAAAGAGATTTTTTAGCATGATTTCACTTTGCTTATCGATAGAACACACTAAAAGCCCACTTGTTTCATAATCAAGTCTATGACAAGGATTAGCATGTTTGCCAAAATAATACCGCAAAGAGTCGAGTATGCTTTTAGAATCTGCTAGGTTTTTAGGGTGAGTGAGAAGTTTTGAAGGCTTATTAAACACACAAAAATAAGGGGGATTTTGCGAGATTTTTATCTCTAAAATAGGAATATCTTGCTGTAAAATCACATGATTTGGTGGCACACAAGCAAAGAATGGTGTAAGCTTAATATCATCTGGCATAAAGCTTAGAATCTCTACATGTCCTTTTTCTAAAAAGTCTTTTTTATGAATGATTTTAGAATCTTGTTTTATGCGGTTTTTATCAAGTAGCTTTTGTGTGTCCTTTTTGCTATATCCATTTTGAAGTAAGAAATGTGTAGCTTTTATGCGTTCTGCTACTTGAAGTGAGATTGTCTTAAAGCCCACAGATTCTATCCCTTATAAATATTTCGCATAGATTAAAATAATAGATTCTATTCTGTATAGACTCTATCGATTATAAGCATGATTTGCCTATTTTGTGTGGTATAAAAGTTTTGAGAATCAAGGGCTATTGTCGCACGAAAATATAATATAGAACCGATAGTAAAGTTATAATCCGCATATTTTTGATTAAAAAACATGCCTTTAATACTGCTATTTTCTGTCCGTTTAAAGTGAAATTCACTGAATCCTTGCCCTGTTTTCCTACACTCAAGTATCTCCATTTCACAGAGAAATTTTGGCAGTGGATTCCCATTTCCAAAAGGTTCAAAACTTGTGATACATGAAAAAAGCTCATAATTAATTAAATGTGAGTTTAATATACCCAACACATTCTCTTTTTTCTCTATATTATGAGAAATTGGCTTGAAAGATTTTATAAAAGATTCTAGATTATAGTCTTTTAATTCCAGTCCCACAGCTCCCACATGTCCGCCATATCGCTGCATTAAATGCCCTATTTTTTGCATGCTAGAGATGAGATCTACATCACCAGCACTTCTGCCACTGCCCTTACATACGCCATTTGTATTTGTTAAAACAAAGCAAGGTTTTTGAAACTCATCAGCCATTTTACCCGCTACAATCCCTAATACACCTTCATGCCAGTCTTCACCTACCGCACATAGCATATTCTCATTTTGAGGTATTTGACTAATAGATTGAAAGGCTTTATTGGTTACATCATCTTGTAAATGTTTTCTTTGTGCGTTTAAGTCTTTTAGTTGTTTAAGATAGAATCTAGCATTTGGCAGTGAATTAGCCCGTAAAAAAGATAGGGCGATTTTACCATCGCTAATCCTACCTGCTGCGTTTAAAAGCGGAATAATTCTAAATCCTAGCACTTGAGAGTCAATACTGCTTTTTAGATTCTCCATAAGGGCTTGAAAGGCATATCTTTTACTATTTGGAATGTGCTTTAAGGCGTATTTACAAATCGTGTGATTTATCGCATTAAGTGGCATTACATCAGCGATTGTTGCGATACCTACAAGCAGTAGAAAAGATTCCATTCTTATAGTTTTTAGATTCTTTTCATAGCAATTTAAAAACTTTTTTGTCTGGTTATTCTTAGCATTAGAATCACTACAAAGATTTAGCATACTAATCTTTATCGCACAGCAAAAATACCACGCCACTAAGCTCCCACAAATCTCACTATAAGGGAAGTTACATATTGCTTGTTGCGGATTAATCATAAAGTTGCAACAAGGAATCTTTTGACTTTTATTGCTATCTACTTCAAGTGTATGATGATCTGTGATTATCAATCCTATATTATGCTCCCTGCAAAGATCTGCTGCTTGAAAGCTACTCACACCATTATCAACGGTTATAATCACTTTTACATCACTATGCTCTTTTAGAATCTCATGAAATAGTTTTGTGCTGAAACCATACCCATGTATGAATCTATTTGGCATAGCAAAGGCTACATTATTATATGAAAGCTGGTCGAAAAAATCAAGTATAATAGAAGTCGCACAGATTCCATCAGTATCATAATCCCCAACGATTACAATCTTTTCATTCTTTAATATGCTTTGACATACAAAAAGACTTGCTTCCATATTATTATAAAGTTCTTTTGGGTGCGGTATATCTTTTAATGTGTGAAAGCAAAAGTCTTTGAATCTTGTTTTTAAAATAGATTCTATTTCATCGATATGACTAAAGGTTTGTAAGCCTTTTTTGATCGCATTAAAGTCATGCTGCGTGTTTATAACAGAATCACTAGGCATATTACACCTTATTTGTGATACTTTAGGGCTTGCTGCACGAATGCAAGGATAATGGCATTAGGATTCTGTAATCTTGAGGTAAATTCAGGGTGAAACTGCACACCAACAAAAAAGTTATGCTTTGCAATCTCTATTGTCTCAATAAGCCCATTACACTCACCACTAATGATTAAGCCGTTCTCTTCAAATAAAGATCTATACTTTGGATTTGCCTCATATCTGTGTCTATGTCTCTCTCGCACAACTTTTAGATTATTATAGGCATTTGAAATCTTTGTATTTGGTTTTAGATAGCATTCATACTCGCCAAGTCGCATTGTGCCACCAAGCGGGGAGTTATGCGTCCTTACCTGCTTATTACCCTCTGTGTCTAAAAAGTCTTCAATCATATAGATAATAGGATTCTTGCATTCTTTATCAAACTCTGTGGAGTTAGAATCTTCTAGTTTTAATACATTCCTTGCAAACTCAATTAATGCAAGCTGCATGCCAAGACAGATTCCAAGAAAAGGTATATTCTTCTCTCTAGCATATTGAATGGCAAATATTTTACCTTCAATACCCCTTTCACCAAAGCCACCAGGGACTAATATACCATCTAGATTCTCTAACTTTGACTCTTCAATATGTTCAGAATCTAAAAACACAATTTCAACTTTTGTATCTAGATTTGCCCCCGCATGAGTTAGGGCTTCTAAGAGTGATTTATAAGATTCTTTAAGGGAGAGATATTTACCCACAAAACCTATTGTAATCTGCTTTGTAGGCGATAGAATCTTTTTTACAAGTAAATCCCATTCTCTCATATCTGGTGTAATCTGTAATTGCAAAATGCGCGATAATGGGGCTAATATACCCTCACTCATAAAGTTTATAGGGCATTTATAAATACTTTGTGCATCTTCGGCACTAATCACACTATCCGTATCCACATCACATGCAAGGGCTATTTTTTGCTTTGTGTCTTTTGATAATGGGACTTCAGACCTTGCGATAATTATTTGTGGGCTAATGCCTATCCTACGCAATTCCTGCACGCTATGCTGCGTTGGCTTTGTCTTTAGCTCATCAGCGGCTTTAATGTAAGGCACAAGTGTAACATGTATGCTTAATACATTATGTGCGCCTTTTTCATGCTTTAATTGTCGCATGGCTTCTAAATAGGGCATACCCTCAATATCGCCCACCGTGCCACCAAGCTCTACAATAAGCACATCAAAGCCAACACCAGCACGCTTTATACGACTTTTAATCTCATCTGTAATATGCGGCACAATCTGTATAGTTTTGCCTAGATACTCGCCCTTTCTCTCTTTCTCAATGACTGATAGATAGATTTGCCCTGTTGTGAAGTTATTATTCCTTGAAAAGCTTGTGTTTAAGAATCTCTCATAATGCCCTATATCTAAATCTGTTTCTGCTCCATCAAGGGTAACAAACACTTCACCATGCTCAAGCGGACTCATAGTCCCCGGATCTACATTAATGTAAGGATCAATCTTTAAAATGGATACACAAAACCCAGCATGTTTCAGTAAAGTCCCAATAGATGATGATGATATGCCTTTCCCAAGAGAGCTTAAAACACCGCCTGTAACAAAGATATATTTTGTATCCATATAACACCTTTTTATTTTTTTTCGAGTCTATTTTTCAAGTGCAATTATAAAATAAAAGTATGTAAAAAGTGCAATGCCCCATCATTTCTCTTAAGTTGTCGTTTTGGTTTTTTGTGTTTGTATGAGATTTGATATTTATTGTGATCATAGTCTTTGCTTAGTGTAGGCTTGTGAATATGTGTGATAAAAGCTTATTTTATTTCTTTATATATGTGTATAGGGCTTTTGCGTAAGAAATAATCCGCATCTTCTATTCCCAAATACATAGTTTTTTGCCATTCCTCAAGGCTACAATACTGCAACATTGAATCTTTCAAATCTTTAATAGCGGTTAAATTTTGTATTCTATCAAAAGTAAAGTTAAATTCTTTAGGCTCATAAATTTCCCACATAATTACAGAATCTAAAACGATAATTTTAGGTGTATTGACTATCCCCGCACACCCTTCATCGCCGCAACCACACACAAAAATTGGGCATTTGCAACTCTCTTGCAAGGAATACTCTAAACGAGAAATATTTAAATAATACGCATTGTTTTTAAAATGAAAATATTGATTATTAATGTAGGGTTGCAAAATAAGCTCATGCGTATATTCAGCAAGTAGTTCATCATCATAATCTTGCGGATCAATTTGTATGCGTTGAAATTTAAAGTTTATTGAATCCATTTATTTCCTTTCAGGCGTGATTATAAAACTAAAAATGGGGAGATGATATGTTGCTACTATTTCAAATATTGCAATGTATATTGTAATATTTTTGTGTGAAATTTGTGTAGATAACACATCGCACTCAAACATGTGAAAAAATATGTACGCAATTGCCAAGAAACATACAACTAATACAAATCAATTTTACTAAAAATTTACATTCTTTATTTTGCAACTTTACAAGCTATATTTATACTTGCAGCACATTTTACTTGAAAGGATTTTTTATGATGAAAAAGTGTATATTAGGGCTTGTGGCAGGCTTAACTCTTGGTGCAAATATAGCTATGGCAGCAGAGAATATTTACCCTATTTCAAGGGAGATGGGATCTGGGACTCGTGGTGCTTTTACTGAGATTTTTGGGATTCAAAAAGAATTAAAAGGCAAGAAAATTGATGCTACCACAACGAAAGCGGAGGTTACAAACTCAACAGGTGTAATGATGACAACGGTGGCAAACTCTAAAAACTCTATCGGTTATATTTCGCTTGGCTCACTGAATGATAATGTGAAAGCAATAAGTGTAGAAGGTGTTATGCCAAGCGTTGAAAATATTAATAATAAGAGTTATAAAATCTCTCGTCCATTTAATGTGGTAATCAAGAAAAGCAATCCACTCATTGAAGACTTTTTAGCATATAGCATTAATGCGAAAGCAATCATTGAAAAGTCTGGCTACATTGCGACAAAAACTAAAAAATTTGTGAGTAAAAAACCTAAAGGAAAGCTTGTAATAGCTGGTTCTAGCTCTATCACACCACTTATGGAAAAGCTTGTAGAATCTTATAAAAGTGTCAATCCAAATGTAGTGATTGAGATTCAGCAATCAGATTCTACAACAGGTGTTAATGTCGTAGTAGAGGGCATCGCAGATATAGGAATGGTATCTCGTGAGGTGAAAGAAGCGGAGTTAAAAAGAGGGATTAGTGTGCGTGTGTTAGCAATTGATGGTTTAGTTATTATTGTAAATAAAGCAAATCCTATCACAAATATCACAAAAGATAGCGTGTATAAGATTTTCACAGGCGAAATGACGACTTGGGATCAAGTGAAATAATGAGATTAATCTCATGAGTTGTGGTGTAGGGTTTGGGTTGCTTTAGAATCTAGCTTAGATTCTAATGGATATTTTGATTAACATTCAAAATAGCAAAAAACAAGATTTAGATTTTACTATTTTATCTCTACGCCATGCAACCACACAATAAGGGATTAGAATCTGTAGTCTAAAACAAATTGTCATGTTGAATGTGGTGAAATGTTTCAAATTGTATAATTTAAGGGAGATATTTCAGCTATGACTCAATATGACAAGAATTTATCCTTAAGTTAAGTAGGCAAAGAATTCATCACAAAGAGTAAAGATTTTTAAAACAACACTTATTGCAACAAAGTTTTGTTTTAAGAATCTAAATGCAACGCTGAGCTTTATTATAAAGATTCTAAAGGAAATAAATGTTTAAAGAAAGATTTTTTCACACTTTATTTGCACTTTGTGCGATGGGATCTATTTTTGCAGTTTGTGCGATTTGCTTTTTCTTATTTGCAAATGCAATCCCTACGATGAAGCAGATTGGCTTTATGGATTTTATATTCGGGCTAGATTGGTATCCAGAACAGGAATTTTTTGGAATCTTCCCTATGATTATAGGCAGTCTGTGTGTAACCGCTCTTGCTATCCTTTTTGGCGTTCCACTTGGGATTTTTAGTGCGGTTTATTTATCGCAGTTTTGTCCAAAAGGTCCGAAAAAGTATCTCATCATGGCGGTTGAGTTGCTTGGGGCTATCCCATCTGTTGTGTATGGATTCTTTGGTTTAGTGATTATTGTGCCGCTACTTGCTGGTATATTTGATGGCATACCGGGCAAAAGTGTATTGGCGGCGTCTTTCATTCTTACCATTATGATATTGCCTACGATTATTCTTGTATCAAAGGCTGCGATAGATTCTGTGCCGACAAGCTATTATGAAGGGGCGTTAGCACTTGGGGCTAGTAGTGAAAGAAGTGTGTTTTTTGCGGTTTTACCTGCGGCTAAGTCGGGCATTCTAGCATCAGTTATACTTGGCGTTGGTAGGGCTATTGGCGAGGCTATGGCTGTTATTATGGTTGCTGGGAATCAGGTGCAGCTTCCAAGTAGTGTGCTTGATGGCGTAAGGACTTTAACGACAAATATCGTGCTTGAGATGAGCTATGCAGAGGGCTTACATAGAGAGGTATTAATCGCAAATGCTGTCGTGCTATTTGTATTTATCTTGCTGATAAATGTATGTTTCAATCTTATCAAAAAAGAGAAGATTTAGAATCTTTGCTTATTTATTCTATCGCTTAAGTGTGGAATAAATAAGCTTTTTAATATGTCATATTGGGGTTTAATATACATGTTTGCTTTTAGAAAGCAATATTAAATTCATTTTGAGAAATTTTACAAACCCTTTAAACAGATAAGGATATAAAAGAGATTTTTTAGACATTACTAATCTTAAGTTATGATTCCAAATACAGCTTATTTATCAAAAACTTTCTTTGTAATTGTAAATATAGAATCTAATCCCGCAAAAACATACACAAATGC
>NZ_FZMS01000023.1 GCF_900198365.1 Helicobacter bilis
AACGGATTAAAGGGTTTTTTGAGTATCAACGCTTAAGACTATCAACACAAACACCGCTTAAAATCTATCCCTTGACTGATTTTCAAAGCCTCTTTTTTTTTATTTCCGTAGACTGAAAGCAAACAAAAAGTAAAAATTTTTTGTTTGTGTCCTTAATGTATTCTTTAAAGCAATTGCGTTAGTGTATTATGTTTTGGAGTAATTCAAAATATCGGTTTAAGAATAGTTATGTTTTTGTTACTTTTTTCCTTGTCATGTTGAGCGTAAGCGAAACATCTACCCTTTAATACAAGTAAAGATTTTTCGGCTAAAGCCTCAAAATGACAAGCATAAAGCCCCATTCCGTGCGGCAAGTCTTTAAAAAACAAGGTTTATGCCCTTGCGTTTAAAGATTTTTTAGCAAAGCACACAAGCCCATATTCTAGTATTTGCATTATAGCTTTATGAGTTTTAGCCTTTAAAATAGCTAGGAGTTACCTAAATGCGTAATGACTAGCTATTTTAAAGGCTAATCTCTTAAATGTATAATCAAAGACGAATATCTAAAAAATTAAGCCTTGAGTCCATACTTAAATATCGCATACACTCTCACCGAAGCATACAAAACAAACCGAGTAAAAGCATTCACTTTAATAGCTTTCATGGAATCTAAAAATAGCTTATCCGCCTCACATCTTCTTACAAAGCGATTTTGCAAAGCAATAGGCAATTTATCTTTATCAACAGCTACTTTATTCCATAACTCTTTATTCAAAAAAGCTACACATAATCTATCATGCAATACTGCACACTTTGTATATCTGCCAAAAGGTGGATATATACTCCAAAATATACGAGGCACACTTGCAAAGTCTGTAATAAAGCCTTTTTCTACTTTTAATAACGCTTCTTTATTGCTATCTAAATAGTATGTGAAGGTATCTAGCACTTCATAATGCCTTCCATCATCTCTCACTCTTACATCTAAAGGTTCTCTAAAACTAGACATACATTAACCTTGTGTAGCTTGTGTGCTTGACATGCTTTGGAGGTGTTGTAATGCAAAGTCTTTATCAAACTTTGCATTACGCAAGGAAATTACATCACTAGCACTCTCTAAAGTCTTTATAACCTTTTGTCTATAACCGATTAAAAAGCTACTTGCCATTCTATATTTTTGTGCTTTTTCTATAATCTTATTTGCAAATTCGCTAATATCTCTACCTTGAGTTGTTGCCATGATTACAATATTTGGTGCTTGTGCTACATCATTATTTGCTAAATACGCCTTAGCTTCTTTTTCTTGTGTCTCCCAAGAAATCATTTCGCTTAAAGGTGTATTTTCGCCCATAATGATATTAATCACAGCGTTATAACTCTCATTAGCTAGATTGATATATAAATTACGCACATATTCTAAATCTAGCACAAAGCTTTCAGTGTTCTCATCATAAATATTACCATTACAAACTTCAAAAGATTGATTAGTAGGTATTACAACGACTTTTTCATCATCATTATAAAACTCTTTTTGTTCTTTTGTAAAGCTATATAATAGCTCGTTATTTTCCCCAAGCACACCATAAAGCACATTATCTTTTGTTGCAATCTCTTTTTTAATCACAAAGTCATTATTTATATATTCTGTGCCTATTTTCACTTTATTTATAAGCTTTTTAGGAATGCTTACGACATGCAAATCGTTCTCATTCCATTCAGGCATATCGTTTTTAGTGAAAATCCATACAACCTTGTTGCCAACAATATTGGCGTAAGTGGTATCATCTTTTGCAATCATTTCTTTACCTTTATTGCGTTGTCTTTTTGCAAGTGTGGGCTAGTGCTTCGCACGAGCGGTCGCTTTTAAGTGATTCAGCATAAAAGTCTGCGGCTTATTCTTTTGAAGTAATATATCCAATCACTCCAAAATCTTTCCCATGATAAATAGAATTATGATTTCCACCGCTTTTAATTGCATCAAATACAGCCTTTCTTACACCGATAATCTTATCTGCTGCAACAAGAGTTTTTCTATTCATGTCTGCTTTTTGTGTAAGTAGCCTAATGTTTCCATTATTTGCATAAATACACGCACTAGCACCAAGCAAAAAGCCAATAGAAGTCGCTTGGTTGTTTCCATGATAGTCATTCACGCTCATAAGTTCAGCATCTTTATTGACATACTTTGCAAATTGATTATTATCTACTTCACTATGGAGTAATCCTGCTTGTTCTTTACTCCAAGTAGGAAGCTCCACAATCCAGCAGTTATCAATCTTACCTAAAAAGCCAGTGAAAAACGCATGTTCTAAACCTTGATTATGATTTACTGCTTGCATTTCCCTCCATTCAGGATCGCTTTTTAGTTGTTCTGCTTGATAGCTATCGATAAATAGTAAATACACCTTGCTTGAGAATTGCGTATCGCCAATAGTTTTTACTTGCACTTTAGTAGGTTTGACTACAAAGCTTTCTTTACCATCAAGTCCAATACCATTTTTAGCACAAAAGATAAGCCTACGAATAGACTGCACAGAACACACATCGCCTTTGCTTACCTTAGCACACATACTCTTAACGGTATCATTTTGCGTAAAATTATGCACTCCACCTTGAGCTTTAGCTGCAGCACATACAACATTTGTAAGGTTATTTGTAAGATTAGCAATAATAAATCTATCACTTCTTTCAGCAAACCATTGAATAAGATTTTCTTTACACTCTTTCACAAAGTCAATATTCTTTGTGTTTGAGTAAATATCTATCTCACTTTGAAAACCATTAGCAATAACTTCAGGGCTTAGTGTCCTCGCATACCAATCCATTTCATCTAAGTTATCAGCAATATTTGCATTACCAGTAACACCATCGCCATAACTTTTGCCTTTAAGCCTTGCAGTAAAAGGGCTTAAATCAGTAATTTTATATTGCCTTATCACTCTATCCGCACCACTTCCAGTGTAAAAGTCAAAAAGACTATCAGCCCAATAACCTTTTTCTATATCACTTGCAATCTCTTCATTTACATAAGGGTGTTGTCCTAGACTATTATAGTCGATAAAATCATTAGCCATTTTAATTTCCTTTCAAATTAAGATAAATATTCGCACTTGATTATACATTTTGCAAGTTTTTAAAATTTTGACTAGTCATTATCGCTTAGATAACTCCTAGTCAAAATTTTAAAAAATCACGCACATTGCGTAAGCAATTTGCCCTGCAAAAAGCTATAATACAAATACTAGAATCTGTTTTTGTTTCCACTTTGTCATGTTGAGCGTATAATCCGCAAAAAGCAGCACAAAACATAAACGCACAAAGTAGATTCTCTGTGCGGAAGTATTGCGAGGCAATTTTAAGGGTTATTGAGCTTTTTTGAGAGAGAGTGTATATATAATACATGACCGAACAAAAAAGCGATGATTCCCTTAAAAGTGTCCGCAAGACAACGCACTCATAAGAGCTATACACTAAGTGTATAATCCTTCATTCTCACTTCATTCCCAAACATCTGCATTCTAAACACAATCTTTCCTTTTGTTTGAGCAGCTTTGACATCAAGCACAATAGGATATAACCTACCCTTACTACTCAAACGCACAGAAGAAGCATTGTTTTTAACCACAGTTAAACTCACACCGCCAATAAAGCGATTAGAATCACCTTTTACGCCGACATCAAGCGTTCCAGTCCCAGCTTCTAATACTTCAATATCAATGCCCATACAAATATGATTTTCAGGTATCGCACTGATAATATTTACACCTTGTTTTAAATCTGCTAGATTTATTTCTTTTTCTTCTAAAAAAGAGTTACATCTAACGAATTGTTCCACATATTCTGTAGCCATCTTTTAATCCTTTCTTTTAAATTAAAACGAGATAGAATCTAATTCCTTCTTACTCTGTGCTTGCTTAACCTTAACACTAAGATTAATAAACTGCGTTTCCAAAATCCCTTTAGCCTTAGCAAATTCAACAAGTTTCTTTTTAAACTTTGTCGCCACGACTTCCACGCCTTCACCACTTGCCCCAGCTAAAACCTTAAGTATGGGTGTATGCTCATCATTAAATGTGCCTAAATAGCTTCTAATCTCACTATCTAGCGTGTTTTTCATACCATAATAATCAGTTCCTAAAATCTCTTGTGCTTTATTGAGTTTCCTTTGATATAAATCACTCTGCAAAGCAAATAGCTTTTCTTTACGCTCTGTATCAGTGATAGGCGTAGGCGTATCAAGTGAGATAATAGGGTCTGGCACATTTTGTTTTACTTCAATGACAGGTGTTTGTGCTAAATCAATATTAGCTTCTCTATCTTTATCCAATGTTACCACTTTAGTATCATTATCAATCTTTGCAATCAAATAATCATTACCTAAGATATTTACACTATGTGCGACTTCTAGTGGGTCTATTGTATTAACAACAATTTCTTTTGTAGCATTATCGCCAATAGATTCTATTCTTTGTATAAATACACTAGGTGTATAACTTTGAACAGGCATATATTCTCCTTATAAAATTTAGTTTGAGTGCCTTTATGTGCGTAGCAAAAAACAACAGCAAAATAAAACTACGCACACAAAGACACTCATAACACGCATAAACTACCTTCTGTTAATAGGTAAATCACTATCTCTTAAGTCTAAATCCAACCCTTTTGTAGTGCCAAATTGTCCGCTTGTCTGCTTTGGTAAATCTCTCTTTTTACCGCCTTCTTCAGCCCCACCATTCATATATTGATATACTTTTTCATAGGCTTTAAACAAATCTCCTTCACTCTCTAACTCTTGTTTTTGCTTAGGGCTTAGATTTTCATTATAAAACTTTAATAGGCTATCTAAATCAGCATCAGGGTAAGCCTTAGTAAATGCAGCTTGTGCTTCCCAAATAGCTGCTCCTTGCTTATTTTGCTCAATATTTTGTGTTAATTCCTCTTTTCTTTGCTGCATTGGTGTGATTTTTTCTTGTATATATTCCATTTTAGCTTTTTCTACTTCCATTAAAAAAGCTGCTCTATCTTCAAAAAACAACTCTTCTACATCATCAGGCATATTTTCAGCATAAAAGTTTGCAAAATCACTATCTAAGGCACTCAAACTCTCATTTAATTCAGTTTCTAACGCACCAAGCTCACTTTCTTGCTGTGTTGTATCAAATGGATTTGTAGGTGCAAGGTTAGGTGCAGCTTGTCCTGCCTCTTGCGGTGGGATAATAGGCTCTTGTTCTGCTATTCCTTGTTGTGCTAACATTTCGTCCATTATAAAATCCTTTCTAGTTTATCATTTCTTAGCATTGCATTACCAAAGCTATCTTTTTGTATATAAATCACTTCATTTTGCTTTATTTCATAGATTTTTCCATGTATGCGGATATCTACATTTTCTTTTGCCCTAAAACAATAGCAATTAATCCTATGTATAATCGTATCTTTATCTCTAAAGAATGTTTCTAAATAGGTTATAAAACTATCAAACACAGGACTTGACATAAATCTTTCTAGTATCTTTTTTTCTTGTGGATTTAAAGAGTTTTTATAAGACTCAAGGCTTTTATATTCTTTTTGTGTGTTCTGTGCTATATTCTCATTATTGTCTTTGCTTTCTGTCTTATTGTCTTGTTCTTCTTCTTTGTCATGTTTGGCGTGTGCTGAAACATCTTGCGTATTCTCTACATTTAATAAATTCATCTCTTTTTCTTTTGCCATAACTTACTCCTTATCCTATTTGTGCTATAAGCTTACTTATGGTTTCTATAAAGCTATCATGTGTAATATGTGGTTCAAAGTTATTAATCAGCTTAAACTCATCAACAGCATTTTTAAAAAGCTTTGTATTGTATTTCTCACCCACTAAAGCCTTATCAAGCTCATTTATAAAGCATTCATGTAATAAAGCTTGTTTTAAATACAATAAAGGCTTTAAGGCTAAGTCTAGCGGCAATTTTGTGCTACCATTATGTATATACAAGATTCCTAAATTACTCTCATAGTAATCTCTACATGTATTAATAGGTAGCTTGCTCGTGTTTTCATAAGTGCTTATTTCAGTGCCATAAGCATTTTTTAACACTGCTTTGGTAATGGTAAAATCTAGCTCACGCATTGCAGACATTTCTAGCCTTTTTGTATTTTGCGTGATGATAGCATTATCTATAAATAAAAAAAATATCGGTTAAGAATTTGCTATTTTTCTATAATGTTATGCTTTAATAATCTATAAAAATAATAAAAAGTAGGTTATTATGAAGCGTTTTATAAGCTTTATCGCAAGTTCTGTATTAGCGTTTGGACTACAACAAGATATAAAAACACCATTGCAAAATACAAACTATCAAATATATGTAAAGCAAAGAAGCAACATCACAAAAAGTGATATAGAAATGCTTTGCAATATTATCTATGAAATAAATCAAGCCAAATGTAAAGACATAATACAGCAAAACTACACATTAAATAAAAGCCAAAAACAAAACATAAAAAGCCTATTAAAGATATTAGACAAAGTCATTTTAATTGCAAAAAACGAAATGACAAATAAATACGATGAAAAAGTATATTATTCAAGTCTAGCGTTAAAAAACCTTTTAGAATCTTTGATAAATGATACATATATGCAAATAGTAGGCAACTTTAACGCACTGAATACAAACGATTTTAATTGCTTAGAATATGGTAAAAAAGTCCATGAAATAAATGAGTTATTAAATGTCTAATTTGTATCATATTCAAATTACATTAGCCCAAATCTGTAAAAATCCACACAGAGATAATCCTACAATATTCCAGCGTTATCTATGTGTGCTAATTTTTCCTTATTGGAGTGATTTTTGCAAGTATTATAATGAGTTTTGCAAAGAAAAACACGACAATATAGAATCCTTTTTATCCGCTTTATTTGAGATTGATAACACAAAAGTAAAAAGCATATTGCAGCAGCTAGATATTTACAAAAACTACAAAATAACCGAAAAACAGAGTATGCAAGATTGTTGTAATTTTAAGTTATCTTTGTAACAATTCTACTTTCCCTTGTCATGTTTCCTTTTCCTTGTCGTGTTGAGCGGCAGCGTTACATCTCTAGCTTACTTAAAGTTTAGATTTTTCGTGCTACGCACTCAAAGCGATTTCAAATAACTCACCTTCTCATGTATTGTAGCATTACTCCTTAAAAATCTCTTTTTCTCTCTGTCCCTTGCATACTTAATAATATCATTCAAATCAGCTATAAACTCATTCAAACTTCTATATCGCATAACATATTCATCATTAAATACAATATGAGCTAAAGTATGGTTTAATCTATCTTGCATACAATCTACATAGCTTTCTTCTAAAGGATGAAAATAACTTGCATTTGTATTCTGTCTTAATATCTCTTTATATTCTCTATTATTATAGGCTTCTTTTAGCACTCTTGCCATAGTGAGATTATAGGCTATTATGTTAGGATTATAGCTTGTGTTATTATTTGATGTTGTGTTTATATGTGAGATATTAAAGCCAAATAGCTTGTTTGCGTATTTATTATATTCTAGCCTTATGTAGCTATCTTTAATGCTATTTAAAAATAGGCTTACTTCCTTTACTATCTTAGCCTTATTTTCAATGCTATTTCCTTGTTGCAATCTTTTATATATCTCTTGCAAACTATACGCTATTATAGGCACTCTTTTTACTCTTTTGTTATCTTGTTTTAAGTGAGTAAATATCTCTTTATCTCTTAAAAGCATATCGTTAAAATCTTTTTCTTGTGTGTCTATACGCAATACAAATCAAAAATAACTACTCACACTTAAATACAATGGAAACAATTCAAAATACACAAGCTTTTATTTTTTTCTCCATGATATTTTATACAATGCTAGAATCTAGCCTATATAATCACACCGCCACCCAGCACAATATCATCTTTATAAATCACTAAAGCTTGTCCTTTTGCTACGCCATATACAGGCTCTTTTAATGTCGCTACGATTTTATCATCTTGTATAGTAATGGTCGCATTGCTTGGTGTGCTACGATAACGCACTTTTGCTTTATATTCGCCGTTTCTAAACTCATTTGGTAGAGATTTGTTTAACGCGGTTACACAAAAGGTCTCTAGCTCTTCTTTTTTGCCAACTATGATTTCATTCTCTTTTGGGTTAATCTTTAGCACAAAATGCGGCTCATGCGCACCCTTAACACTAAAGCCTTTGCGTTTGCCAATAGTGTATTGCATGTAACCCTTATGTTCGCCAACGATGTTTCCCTGCGTATCACGCACAACGCCCTTGTTTTCCACGCTGACATGCTTTTTTAAAATATCAATATAATCTGTCTCAACAAAGCAAATCTCTTGCGACTCTTTATAAGATTCCAAATCTCCAAGTATTGGCAAAGCCGCAAACGCCTTAGGTTTCACCTCCTCTTTTAGCATATCGCCAAGCGGGAAAATAAGGCGATTAATCGCATCTTGACTAATGGCGTATAAAAAGTAGCTTTGATCCTTGCTCTTATCCCTTGCCTCTTGTATCCGCTTTATGCCATCTATGCTTGTAATGCGTGCATAATGTCCCGTTGCGATATACTCACAGCCATAGCCAAGTGCCGCATTTAAGGCTAGTCCAAACTTCATTAGTGGATTACACAACGCACAAGGATTGGGTGTCTCACCACGCTTATAAGATTCTACAAACTCATTATAGACTGCTTTTTTAAACTCTTCTTTTGCTTCTATAATCTTAAATTCTAAGCCCAAAAACTCACATACTTTCTCGCAGTTTCTAATAAAAACCGCATGCTTCTCTTCTTTATCATGAAGTTTTAGATAGATTCCCAAAACTTCATAGCCTTGCTGTTGCAATAAGTAAGCAGAATATGAACTATCGACGCCACCACTCATTAATAATGCAACTTTTTTATTATTTTGTTCCATAAAATATAACCTTAATATAATTTAGTGTAAGAAATGTATTCTATCGTATAAAATTGAATAGCATGTAATGCAATGGGCTTAGATTCTGACAATATTAGAATTTACACCCATTTACACCCTCACTCATGCGTTCTAATGTATTTATATAGCACATGGATTTCAGAATCTGTTAAGTAGTATTTTGGCATAACCGCATGTGTTTTACGCAAGGCTTCTGTAAATCTTTGCAAGTCAAGTCCTGTAATATCTGGTGCATTTATCTCTATCGCTTTACCCCTATGCGTGTAGCTTACAAGCTGTTTGCCCTTGCCATATTCTCCATGGCATTTTTTACAGCTAATACCGCGTGGTTCTTGATACAGATATTTGCCATACTCTTCTTCTGTCATAAATTGCTCACTTATTATAGAATCTTTTGTATCAGCTTCTTGATCGAAAGCATATATATACTGAAAACACACAATACATAGCATAAAAGCACAACAATATCTTATCATTTCTCACTCCATAGCTTAAAAAAGGTGTTATTGTAACAAATTATTGTTATGCAATATCACTTCTGCCATTTTTTAATATTGACTTAAAAATGCCTGTAAAAAAGATTCTATATTTTTTTGCAGCGTTTTTAAATCGCTTGTGTTTTCAATGACAAAATCGCTTTTACTTCGCTTTATCTCAATATCAATTTGTGAATCCACTCTTTTTATCGCGTCTTCAAGGTTTAGATTGTTTCTGGCTTGTATGCGTTGTATTTGCATATCCCTTGTGGCATATACACAGATAACAAATCGCTTTTTATACTCATATTTGCTTTCAAAATAAAGCGGAATATCTATGAAGTATGGGCTTTTCTTTTTCTCTAAAATCTCGCACTCTTGTGCGATATACTGCTGAATGAGTGGGTGAAGTATAGATTCTAACTTTGCTTTTTTCTCAGCATTGTTAAATACTATATTGCCTAATTTTTCACGACTAATTATTATTGCTTTAGTATTAGATTCTAAATTGTGTTTTTTGTCATGTTGGTCGTTTAGAAGAGGTGGAATATCTTTATCTAAAATTGTTGCGGATTTTAGAACATTGTCATCTTGAAGTTCAAGCAAAAAATCTGCTTTAGATTCTATACTAGATACTTTGCCTAAAGGCTTAGTGCGATAAGTTATCTTAGAATCAAGATTCTTTTGAGTTTCTAAACACGCTTTGCCTTTACTCTCTAAGTCCGTGCTAGATATTTCCCCTTCGCTTTGCTTAAGGTTGATATGACAATCTTTAGATTCCTTGCTCTCTGCTACTTGAGCGGTAGCAGATTGTATTGAATCTATGAAATCTAACTCCCTTTCATTTTCCAAACACGCTTCATTTTGAGATGAAGTCAAAATAGTGGCTTTAGAATCTATGCTAGATATTTGCTTACGCATAGCATAGCAATCACTAGATTCTAAAATCTCATCACCAAATGCCGCCACAACGCTACTTTTAGCTGCCTCCAATGCTTTTCGTGCGATTATATCCGCATCAATAATCTTAAATCCATGCAATGCTAAAAGCCTTGCTGTTGTGCTTTTCCCACAACCTATACCGCCCGTAAGTATATTTGCGTAATACATTGTTGTCCTTTTTAGATTCTATACCCTTATTATTTTGCACCAAAAGCTCTGCATCCACCCTTAGAAATGTGGCAACCGCTGTGCACTTTGTATGAGATGATAAGTTCTCTTTGAATGTTGCAACCATATATTTTGCTATACTTAAAATAACGCCTACTGAAATCTAAACCTAACTATACACACAAATCATTAAAGCTTATAAGTTACGACTCGCCCATCATGCGTGTTACAAGTCGTTTCATTTTTTCATCAACTTTTTTGCTCGCATTATGAATTTGTGTAGTCATTCTCTCCCATGCTTCTTGCGATGAGAGTCCGCCATCTTTTGCTGGGACTTTTTGATATTCACCATCGCTTTTCAATTCATATCTTTGCATAGTGTCATTTAACTGCAAGGTTAGAATCTGCATGAGTTTTTCTGCTACGCGTTTATTTATCGCTGGTGTGAGTAGCTCCACTCTACGCTCCAAGTTTCTTGGCATAATGTCTGCACTTGCAAAGTAAATGTTTGTTTTTGCATGTTTAAAATAATAGATTCTAGCATGTTCTAAATATTTGCCAACGATTGAATACACATTGATATTTTCGCTCAATCCCGCAACTCCGGGTTTCAAGCAACATATACCGCGTATGATGAGATCTACTTTTACGCCCACTTGTGATGCTTTGTATAACGCATTTATAATGTCAATATCCACACATGCGTTTGCTTTCATAATGATTTTACCTTGTTCTTTATGTGCGATTTCATCATTGATTAATTGCAAAAGGTGCTTTTTTATCTGCGTTGGCGCACTATATAGCGTATCAAGTGTAGCGCGTTTAGAGCTACCTGCAGAGAGTGAGTGAAAGAATTTTACCGCATCTTTTGCAAAGGCTGGATTTGCACTAAGCAAACTCACATCTGTGTAAATTTTTGCAGTTTGTGCGTTGTAGTTACCAGAGCTTAAATGCACATATTCATGCAATTTATCCCCTTTTTTGCGAATGACAAGCGCTATTTTTGCATGCACTTTTAGGTTTGGCACACCATAGATTACATGTGCTCCAGCAGCTTCTAAAGCCTTTGCCCAGTGAAGATTGTTTTCTTCATCAAAGCGCGCCTTTAACTCAACGAGTGCGGTTACTTGCTTGACCTCAGCGGCTTCGGTTAGGGCTTTAACAATGGGCGATTTTGCCCCTACACGATAAAGTGTCATGCGGATAGATAGCACATCAGGGTCTTTTGCTGCTTGTTGTATAAACTGCACGACAGGATCAAAGCTCTCAAATGGGTGAAATAGCAATATATCCTCTTTTTCAATGCAATCAAAAATATTTACAGAATCATCAAGTGGTGGCAGAGTCTTTGCTACATATTGTGGCAAGGTAAGATATGCATATTCTTTTAATCCTACAAGCTCCCAAAAGGCATTCATGCCAATAGGCGTCTTATATGTATAGACATCTTCTTTTGGCACTTTTAGCTGCGTATTAATAAAATCTAGCAATTTTGTATATTCGCTCTCTTTGTTCGCACTGCCGACTTCAAGCCGCACAATCTCGCCTTTTTTCCTTGCCCGTAAGCCCTCGCTCATAAGCGCGATAAAGTCATCTGCCTCATCTTCTTCTATCTCCATATCCGCATTTCTTGTAACTCTAAATGGCAGATACGCAAGTGTCTCATAGCCCTCAAATAGCTCACTTGCAAACTCGCCAACAATGCTTTCAGTAAATACAAAAGAGTCATGATTCACACGCACAAAACGCTTCAAAACGCGTGATATACGCACCATGCCATACTTTATCTCATTTGTTTCCTTATTTTTTAATGTTAGGGCTATGGCAAAGCTTAGGTTATTAAGATGGGGGAATGGATGCACAGAATCTACAACGATAGGCACGATAATGGGATACAAATAGGTCTTAAAATATTTATGCATCTCCTGCTTTGTTCTAGAATCAAGCTCATCAAAATTACGCAAAATAAGCTTTTCTGCCGCAAGTGATTTCTTAATATCATTATACAGATTTGCAATAATATCTTTTTCTTTGTTGATGTATGTGCGTATGGCATTTAGCTGCTCTAAAGGCGTGAGTTTATCAGCCCCGCTCTCAATAACACCATTTGCAAAAAGTCTCTGCAAACCAGCTACCCTTATCATATAAAATTCATCAAGATTTGTGCTATAAATCGCTAGAAACTTTAGTCGCTCAAGTAGGGGCAACTTTGTATTCTTTGCCTCATTTAAAACGCGCGTGTTAAATCTTAGCCAACTTAACTCGCGGTTAAAATACATGTCTTTTTTTGCGATTTCTGCGTTTGTCTGTTTATCCTTTTGCATACCACTCTCCTTGTGTCTTTCTTATATTTTACATTATTTTTTGAATTTCACAGAGATTTTATGCAATTATGACTATTTTATAAGCATATAGTTATAAATTTTGATATGTATTTTAAGAAAATGTGGTAGGGATCGTAGATTCTAAATAGTTAGAATCTTGATGTTTATTGTAAATTTGTAGAGATAACACAGGATTAGAATCTACAAAAAGATTTTACAATTTCTAATTTGCATACTAAAATCTGCTTACACTAGATTCTAAGCATGGAATCTAGTATCATGTAAATATTCACAAGGGACTTATACAATGATGCTTTGCACTAATGCAAACTAGCAACTATAAGTTGAGATAAACTCAAATGGGTGTGGTCTTGCTTCCCAGGGCCAGATTTCTGTTTCAAACTTATATGCTTTATATACTTGTAAAAAGTCTTCGCTAAAGACATTGCCCTCTTTTAGATACTCTCTATCTGTAAGCATTTCTTCAATAGCACTACGCAATGTGTGCGGTAATTGCTTGATGCCTTTATCTCTAATTTCATCAAGGCTTAATTCAAAAAGATTAATATCCATAGGCTCACCCGGATTTGTCTTTTTTATAATGCCATCAAGTCCTGCCATAAATAGACTAGCAAAGGCTAGATAAGGATTACTCGAGCTATCTGGGAATCTAAACTCCATTCTTTTTGCTTTCTCCCCTTGATTGTATGGAATCCTAACACTTGCACTTCTATTTTGCGCAGAATATGTTAGAATGCTTGGGGCTTCAAAGCCCGGTATCAGCCTTTTGTATGAATTTGTGCTAGCATTTGTAAAGGCTGCTACACTTCTTGCATGTTTCAACACACCGCCTAAAAAATGCAATGCCATTTCGCTAAGCCCTTGATATTTATCACCTGCAAAGCAATTTTTACCATCTTTCCATATACTGATATGCACATGCATACCGCTGCCATTATCGCCATATAAGGGTTTTGGCATGAAGGTAGCGGTTTTGCCATTTAGATGTGCTACCATTTTTACGACATACTTTAGCTTTTGCACATTATCTGCTGCTTCTATCATATTGCCAAAACGCACACCGATTTCACACTGCCCTTGTGCGACTTCATGATGCACAACAAATGTTTCTAGCCCCACTTGATTTAGCACTTTTACCATTTCTGCACGAATATCCACTAAGGAATCCACAGGGGCAACGGGAAAATATCCACCTTTTAAGCCGGGTCTATGTCCTATATTACTCCCACCTTCAAATGTCCTATCTCTATTCCATTCTCCATCTTCTGTATCCACCTCATAGTATTGACAATTTACAGAATCTCGCATTTTAATGCTATCAAATACGAAAAATTCATTTTCAGGTCCAAAATACGCACTATCGCCAATGCCTAAATCAACTAAATGTCGCATAGCTCTTTTAACGATACTTCTAGGGCATTTCTCATAAGGCTCATTTTTATAAATATCCCAAATATCACAAAATACCACGATTGTTGTATCCGCAGTAAAAGGATCGATAAAATATCGCACAAGCTCTGGGATAAGTATCATATCAGATTGATTAATAGGCTGCCATGCTGCAAGGCTTGAGCCATCAAATGGAATACCTACTTTAAAAGTATCAGAATCAATAGCAGACATTGAGAAGCTTATATGATGCCAAGTCCCTTTTATATCTGTGAATCTAAAATCTACAAATTCTACTTCATTTGCTTTACAAAAATCAAAAAAAATCTCAATAGATTCTGGTGTGTTATGTGTGCTAGTCATGCTTAAGACTCCTTTTTTATTGCTAAAGCGGGATTATAGCATTTTACATAGAATAAAAAATAAATAGCCTATAAAATGCACTAAAGCCCTAGCAAATAGAGAATTAGACCCTATGATAAAAACTTCTCTTTGAAACTAGCCACAAAGACAACTAAAATGATAATAGGGATAATATATTTCACATATAAGAACCACACATTTACAATACCCGCATATTTTTCGCTTCCTTGCAATATTTCTTGCTTTGCTTCATCTTTAAGCACCCAACCTACAAAGATAGCACAACCAAGGGAAGTAAAGATAAAAAAGATAGTCGCACTAATATCATCAAAGGCATCAAATATACTTTTTCCTAGAATCTTTATATCACTCCATGCGTTATCACCCAAGATTGAGGGGATATTACCAAGCACAAATACCACGCTTAAAACAAGGAATACCGCTACTTTTTTATTCATACCAAATTTCTCTTCTAACACAACGATTAAAACTTGAAAATTTGGCAATGAAGTCGTAAATGCCGTAAGCATAAGCAAGCAGAAAAATGCAACCATAAAAATCGTGCCACCATGCATTTTAGAAAACACAATAGGCAAACTCTCAAATACAAGGCTAGGACCAGCAGCAGGATCTACACCAAAGCTAAAGAGTGATGGGAAAATCATAAAGCCAGCTACAACTGCAATTAAAGTATTAACAACGCCAGTGATGACAGAGGTTTTAATAAGCTGTTCATTCTTATGCAAATGCGATGAGAGCGTAATCATAACGCCAAAGCCAAGCGATAAGGCAAAGAATACTTGCCCCAATACTACAATGAATAAATCAAGTGTGATTTTACTAAAATCAGGTGTTAAGTAGTATCTAATGCCCTCCATAGCACCATCTAAAGTAACATTTCGTATAACCATGCCAATCATAAGGCAGAAAAGAAGCGGCATGAGAATCTTTGCGGCTTTTTCGATTCCATTAATAACACCGCGAGTTAAAACAATGTAGTTTGCTAAAACAAAAAAGAAGGTAGCAATACTTACTGCAAGTGGTGCATGAACGACACTAGATTCCCAAAATGCCTTTGTCTCACTAGCAGAAAGTGTATGCGAGAGAGAAAGTGAGCCTGTTATACTATTAAAAATATAGTTTAAAACCCAACCGCCAATCACCATGTAATACGCCATAATACCAAAACAGCCAATAAGCCCAGTAATGCCTATAATCTTCCAAAGTGGTGATATGGGTTTGCCATTTGCAGTGCCGCTAAAGCAGTCAAAAGAGTTTTTATGCATGCGTCTGCCAATCGCATTTTCAACAAGAATCATAGGGATTCCGATTAGAATCATCGCTATACAAAATGTAAGCACATACGCACCACCACCATTTTGCCCGACCATATAGGGAAAACGCCATGTAGCCCCAAAGCCTATTGTCGCACCAGCAACGGTTAAAATATATGCGAGTTGAGAACTCCAAACAGGTCTTTGCATACTAATCCTTATTATGTAAAATGTCAAATCATTTAAGTAACTTGGTAATCAATCATGATTCATTTATGTAAATAAATATGATAAACAAGATTATCAAAAAATAACAAAAAAGCTTATTTTTACAAAAAGTAACATAATAGAATCTATGTCATAAGAATAATGTTTTATGTAAAAGCAAATCGCTTGATTGCTATCATAAATGTAGAATAAAGTAAAAACTGCATGTTATAAACGCCAATAAGACAAAAGTAATAGATCTATAATATTGTGAATATTGAAAAAATTATTACCAATTTACACAGACAGAAAATATAGATTCTGCAACAAATAAAAATATTCCATCTTCCCAAAGGGTCAATATGGCAATAAACATGTGCTAGATTCTGTAAATTAAAAAATCTATTGTAAAAAGACTTATTGCACATAACCATAATAATCAAATTTTAAACATATGCAGCAAGAAATGTATTCCCATTTTTCATCGAGTTTAATTTTTGACAGCATATAGAGATTTAATAAACTAGTATTCCATAATTTAAAGCTAAAATATCACTTGTTTTAGAATCTCAATTTTACGATTTTTAAAGGAAAGTAACATGGCAATTAAAAAAGTCGTTTTGGCATACAGCGGTGGGCTTGATACAAGCGTGATTTTAAAGTGGCTTGGGGATAATTACAACTGCGAGGTGGTAACTTTCACCGCAGACATTGGGCAGGGAGAGGAAGTAGAACCCGCAAGGGCTAAGGCATTAAAGCTTGGCATTAAGAGTGAGAATATTTTCATTGAGGACTTGAGAGAAGAGTTTATCAAGGAATTTGTATTCCCTATGTTTCGTGCAAACACCATTTATGAGGGTGAATATCTGCTAGGCACAAGCATCGCACGACCCCTAATAGCAAAGCGACTTGTAGAGATAGCAAAAGCCGTTGGAGCGGACGCAGTAGCACACGGAGCAACGGGCAAGGGCAATGATCAAGTGCGATTTGAGCTTGGAGCGTATGCGCTAAATCCTGATATAAAAGTCATCGCCCCTTGGCGTGAGTGGGACCTAAACAGCCGTGAAAAGCTTCTAGCCTATGCGGAATCTGCTGGTATTAGCATTGAGAAAAAGCCAAATAAATCGCCCTATTCAATGGACGCAAACCTGCTTCATATCAGCTATGAAGGGCAGATTCTAGAAGATCCAAATGCTGAGCCTGAAGAGGATATGTGGCGTTGGAGTGTCTCACCGATGAACGCACCAAATGAACCTGAATCTATCAAGCTTGAGTTTGAAAAGGGCGATGGCGTGGCGATTAGTGGAGAGAGATTAAGCCCGGCAAGATTCTGGACGAAACTCAATGAGCTAGGGGGCAAACACGGCATAGGGCGGCTTGATTTGGTAGAAAATCGCTATGTGGGTATGAAGTCTCGCGGCTGCTATGAAACGCCCGGTGGCACGATATATCTAAAGGCTCATCGTGCGATAGAATCTTTATGCCTTGATAGAGAGGAAGCGCATTTAAAAGATTCTATTATGCCTCGCTATGCGGAGTTAATCTACAATGGCTACTGGTTTAGCCCGGAGCGAGAGGCACTTCAAGCCTTGATTGATAAGACACAAGAGCGTGTGAGTGGCGTGGTGTCTTTAAAGCTGTATAAAGGCAATGTGATTGTCGTAGGAAGAGAGTCTAAAAACTCACTCTTTAACGCCGCATACAGCACTTTTGAGGAAGATTCTGTATATAATCAAAAGGACGCCGCAGGGTTTATTAAACTCAATGCCTTAAGATTTATCATCGCAGGGAAAAGCAGGGGGTAGTAGGCTACCTTGCTTGATATATGAAATAAGAGTGGCATAATGTAATGCAATCTTTAGAATCTTGCACTTGTCATACAAAAGCCTTGCCCCCCCCTGCCATACTGATTATTCTTGTCATACCGACTCTCCCCCTTGTCATACTGAGCCTTTAGGCGAAGTATCTAAAATGTATAACGGAGTGTAATAATGGAATCTTGTAATACAAAATCTAGCTTAGATTTACCTTTAGAATCTCTCTCTTTACAACCCTTTCTACAATCTGTCCATAAAGAGCAATGGCAGGAAGTAGGGCTTGGGGAAGTTGCAGAAATCACCTCAAGCAAAAGAATTTTTTATAGCGAATATGTAGAATAAAGGATTTTTTTAGCTTTGCTTTTTTTGTTGCCATTAAAATTTGTCATGTATTTTACCTTTTTTGCTATTTCATAGTTAGTAAAAATCTAGCTTAATATAAATTTTCAATAATTGTTTGTGTCTAATATGTTAAACCAAAAGCTGTATGACAGCATCTCAGCTTTATCTCATATCTCCAATTCACCACAACCAAAAAAATAGATTTTAAATGTATTGCAAAAAAGTATTTACACATATCATTTTAACATGGATATTTAGCACCCAACTACCATTAACTCATGCAAAAAAAAGAGAAAGGATTGCCATCCTTACGTAAGTCTAGTTAAAAGTCAATGTTTAGACTGACATAATATCTTCTGCCTTCTTGAATGACACTATACATGTTAAAAAAGTAGGGTAACCCCTTTTTTGTCGAAGCGTTTGGATAAAAATCAGCATGTCTAAAATCTATAAAATTTATATCAAAAAGATTATAGATGGCAAAGCCAACTTTTAGATTCTTATTGAATCTATAAAGTCCTCCCAAGTGCATGAGAAAAAAGGGTTTATAGTAGTTGCCCAATATGGAATAACGCACAGGGTTTTTGCTAGGATCTAACCCGCGAAATCTCCCTGCTTGTGCCTCTGTCCTCATATATACATGCAGGTTTTTATAATCCCAACTTAGTTTTGAATGAAAAAGGTGTGCTAGCGTGTTTTCCAAAGGATATCCTTGCATACTACCACTTAATTGATTGCTATGAGTAAAGGTATAGTTCATGTCAAAAGCAATGTTGTAAATAGGCTTCATACTTAAAAATAACTCTAAACCCTGAATACTACTTTTATCAACATTTTCTCGTCTAGCACATGCATTACTATACGCATGAGTGCATATCTGGCTATCTTTTGTATAGCTTACATTTGTAATCTTATCCCAAAAGAATGTGTAAAAATATGTGGCTCCCATTTCCACATAATCATTGTCGCTCAATAGAGTTAGCTCTTGACTAAGGCTTGTTTCTGGTTTTAGGTTTGGATTGCCAATTGTTACCCTGCTGCCTTGATTGCCAAGCCCTATTGCTCCATCTACTAGTTCATTAAGATAGGGTGCTTTATAGCCTGATACTATGCCCCATTTTATCGTAAGCCAATCTTGCAGTGGCTCATATACTATATAGGCTTTTGGCGTAGTATGAAAGGAAAAGCGAGAGTTATAGTCTTCACGCAAGGCGAAAGTAAGCTTTAGATTATCCCTTGCCTCCCATTCATTTTCGGCAAACAAAGATATGGTATGTTGTGAAAATGTGCTAGGATTGCCGATTAAATCCTGCATATACGCATACCAATATTGCATACCAACACTCAATGTGTTGTTAAATGCCAAATCCATAAATGCCCTAGATTCTAATATCACATCTCTACCCTGAATATCCCTTGGTGTTGGTGGTGTTGTGAGTGAATTCAGTCTGCCATCATTGTATGCTTGATTGAGTTGTATGGAGTTTTGCATACTCCAATTATGGTATTTTCCCTCATGGGCTAATATTGAATTATTACGCATGATGATATAATTGCTTGCTACACTTGTATGTGGTCCCCACTGCTCTTTGCTGTTATCATATAATTGTTTTGCGAATTGTGTATCAAAGTAAATGTGATTTTGTGAATCTAGATTCCATAAAATCCGTCCACCAATATCAAAGATTAACCCCTCTGTTGTGTTTCCTATCCCACCATCTGGTGTGCTTGTAACAATTTGTCCTAATGTGTAATTATTAAGATTGTTGCTATTGTCGCCTGTTGTTGTTTGTATTGGACCTGATAGCATTATGCTTGATGGACTATGATAATAAAAGCGACTACGCAATTGTATCCCCAATACATCTTTAATAATGGGAATAACACCAAACATATTAGCAACATAATGCCCTCCAAAATACCTATGCTCATTTTGTATTGTCTCAATATTTAAATTCAGTCCATATTTGTTGATATGCCTTTTTGTGATAATATTTATAACTCCACCCATTGCATCACTGCCATACAAGGTGCTTAATGGTCCCCTTATAATCTCGATTCTTTCAATCGCATTTAATGGCGGTAAAAAACCATTATCGATTTGCTGATAACCATTATTGAAAGTGTTTATTGCCCCGCTTACACTTTGTCTTTTGCCATCTATAAGCACTAATGTATAATCGCTAGGCATACCTCGCACAGATATTTCTGCATTGCCACTTCTACCCATACCGCCTCCAATATCAATACCGGGTATGCCTGATAACACTTCTGCCAAATCTTTGTGCGGTTTAGATTCTATCTCTTCTTGTGTGATTATGGTAATTGAAGCTGGTGCATCTTTTTGTAAATGCTCTTTGCCTGTGGCAGTTGTAACGACAGATTGCAGTGTATGTGTTTTTATATCGCCTTTGATTTCTTCTTTAGTTGTATTGCTATCCATTAATGGATAAGCTAAAGCATAACCCAAATGCAATGTTGCAAAAAACGCAAATGTATATAATCTCATTTTAACCTCATATTATGATAATTAATATCATTAACAGGTGGAATTATATACATTATGAACAATTATGTATTATTATAATGATAAATTATATTAAAACTATATGCGATGGTTACCATATTCTACATTATATTTGAAAGCTTTTATAAAAGTTGCTTCTTTGTGTATTTAATAGGAGATTATATAAAATAGAAAGTATGATCAATCGTAGGATTTGTAAAAGATTTGGATGATAGCAAAAAACCAATGATAATGCTTTATATTCTTTATAATCATTTGTATAGAAAATACTTTGTGCTGTAATTGCAAGGTTTTATGTTCTCGCATTGGTTTTACATTTAAACCACCAAACATTATATGTCTTTATCGGTTTGGTTTATACTTTGCATTATTTATGTTAGAATCTGAAAGATAGAAATGGAGCATAAATGGAGTTTTTTACCGCAGTTTTTGATGCACTCACCACTACGCAAATTGATTTAAAATTACAAAAAGTAGAATATTTACAGGCAAATTTCTACACATATAATATGCAACATGATATTGAAATTAAGAGTATAACAACACCTTCTTATTCCCCTTTTTGCAAGGTTATACACCCTACGCGTTTGCAAAGACCAAAGGGCGGAAACTCAAAAGAAGCTCTAGCAAAAATCCTGCATTCAGTCGCACATATAGAATACAATGCGATTGATTTAGGGCTTGATGCGGCATATCGTTTTCGACATTTACCGCTTGAATATTATTATGATTTTATCACTCTTGCTGGTGAAGAGGTTTTGCATTTTAAGCTTTTAGAATCTTTGCTGAAAGAGCTTGGATATGGCTATGGGGATTTTTTCGTGCATGATAATCTGTTTTGTGCTATGCAAAGCACACAGACTTTAATTGATCGTATGGCACTCGTGCATAAGGGCTTAGAAGCCTTAGGACTTGATGCAAATCCATTTGTAAGAAAGAAGATAAAACAAGCACAAACACCGCTAAAATCACAGATTCTTGCTGCACTTGATAGAATCTTATATGATGAAATAGGGCATGTCTCAAAAGGCGTAAAATGGCTCAATTACGCACAAAAGCTTTATAACGACAATCGCAGTTTATGTGAGATATTGCAAGGCTATGACTTTAATATCATAGGCAAGATTCCAAATATAGAGGCAAGACTAGAGGCTGGATATAGTATGCAAGAAATAGAATCTTTGCAGCAAACTTTAAGGTAGTCTAAGAATCTCTAGAGAAATAGCCAAAAGATTCTATAACAATCTATACCAAGCATATAGAAGCAAAAGTTAGGGTTATTTTTCGCCAATATTTTGCATTTTCTCTACTTGTGTTTGTAATGATTGCACTTTGCGTTCATTTCCTGCCACACCACCTGCAATAGTGAAGAGTATGCTAAGATTTAGCGCAACAAAGAAAAAGCAGAGTATGCCAACGCCTATGCTAAGTTTCAATGCATTTTTTGTAGTCTTTTTCTGTGTGTCTAGCTCATTTTGCAAACTCTTTACTTGCTCTAGCAATGCCTTTATATCAGAATCCATATCTATCCCTTTTGTAAATATCCCAAAAACCATCTACATAAATGCACCAAAATAATGCAAATCGTGCCAACAAAGGTGATAGCTGCACCGGGCATAATATTATAAGCATAAGCAAGAAATAAGCCAACAATCATAAACAATAACGCAAAGATTCCAGCAAAAAGCATTTGAGTTTTGAGCGTTTTTGCAAAAATATTGCCCATATACGCAGGGATAGAAAGCATGGCTAATACAAGGATTAAACCTGATATTTGCATACTAAGAATAATCCCAATGGCAATAAACACAAAAATGCTTTGTGTAAAAATATTTGTATGAAGCCCACGAAGCTGACAAAACACAGAATCATAACTCACACTTAGAATCTCTCTATAATACATACCAACAAAAAGCAGCAAAATCACATCAAACACGCCCATAAGCAGCAAAGATTCCATATCCACACTAATAAGTGAGCCAAAGAGATAAGATTCCATATCGGCATTTGCGTTTGGACTAAGATTCATAAACACCACGCCCACAGACATGCCAAGCGCCCACAATATCGCATTAAAAGTATCAATATGTGTATCCCATTTCTTCTGCACAAACGCAAGGCTAAATGCCACAATAATCGCACTGATACTTGCCCCAAGCAACACAGAAAAGCCGAAAAATAGGGCAATGCCAATCCCACCATAAGCACAATGGGCAACACCGCCACCGACAAATACAATGCGATTTGACACAAGCAAAGAGCCAATTATCCCAGCAATTACACTAATAAGCACAATGGCAAGTAAGGCGTTTTGCAAAAAGCTATATTGCATAATGGCTTGCAGAAAAGATTCTAAAGTTGTTAGCATAATGTCCTGTATTTTGTAAGATGTGCGTATTATAATCTTTTAAAGCGAATTTTTATCCGCAAAGATTTATTTTAGAATCTTGTGGAAAGTTTTAAGGGAGTTTTTATGGTAGAATGGACCTGCAACCCAGTTGTTTATTTAAAAACAAGCAAACTTCTTTCTACTACGCCATCAATGCCAATATATTTGTTGGAATTTTTTAAGAAGTTATACATAAAGTCATGATATGTAGACCACGAGGCAATATTTTCAATCTCCATATAAGAATCTACGAGTCCTAAAAGCTTTATATCAAGTAAATAATGATCTATCCATGTTTGTGCCACAGGTAAAAAATCGTAGTTTTGCTTATCAAGTATAAAAAAATTTGCACCATGCTTTGCAAACATAAAAAGCAGTGTTCGAAATGGTAAAAGACTGCTTATATCTTCACTTTTATACTCCTCATCGTCTGTATCAGTAATATCGCCTCTATATCGATATATATGTTTTTCCCACTTTGACGAACCATCTTCTGTTTTAGTATGACCACAATACTGAAGCACAGCCGGGCTATCAAGCAACACGGCATAAGGGATATTATGTTTATATAGTTCTTTGCCAAGCGTAAAATAAGATTCTAACATTTCTTTGCCTGCATGTTTTATACATATAAACGCATAGCTATCAGCTTCTAAAGTATCACAATCACTAAGCCTTTTTACTTGCATAAACTTTTTGTCATTATCAAAACTACTGAATATAATCATGCGCTATTCCTTAAATCATAAATTGAGATTGTGTATTATAGCATTATCATTGGCTTTACTTAGTATTGTTTGGCTATTTGAATCATGCGGTCTTAAAAAGTCTTTATAAACTAAAGTCTAGATTCTAATCTTTTAGAATCTAGTTGGTAAAAACATTTTTACCATGATAGCTACGCAGTTTAACACACAAGAAACTAATCCTTAGCATAAATCTCCATAAGGTCTAAAAGTTTATGTTTATTGGAAAGAAACTCATCTTTTGTAAGCTCAAAAAGATAGTCTATATCGGTTTCTCCAATAATGCGTGATCCACAAAATTTGTGATATTGCACGACTTTCTTATTTGCTTTACGCACTTCAAAGCAATTTTTATTAAAACCTAAGACATAATAGGCATAATGCTTCAAAAGGTATTCACCTTCTAGAGACTGAAAAGTGGTTGCAGACTCCAACATAAGCCAGCTTCCACCTTCAAACTGCTTGCCAGAAACATTATAGATTCTAATCGTCCCAAGTGCCTTGCCTTGCTTGTCTTCTACAATGAAATACCATTCATCATTCTTTTTAAAATAGTTTTCAATGTATTGCTCTTGCAAACCCACATCATTTTTAGTTGGATTTAAAAACTTTGCCTTTGAACTACAACGAAGAGCAACGACAAATGCCGCATCAGCCAAAGTAATCTCGCGTAAATTTACATATTTTCCTTGCAATTCTTCTTCTCTAATGATTTGTGCCATAGTTTTCCTTTCTTCATTTTTAAACATGTCATACTACAAACTCCCGCCGCCATCAATGACGATATTTTGTCCCGTTATCCACCTGCTAGATTTACTCAATAAAAGCACACAAGCGGCGTAATATCACCCACTTCCCCTATGCCTAGCGGGTAGGCTTTATCCATTGCTTCAATATATTCTTTATCATAGATTTTACTCCAAGATTCTATCATCTCCGTTTTGACAAAGCCCGGGTTAATGGCGTTTATGCGGTATTTTGGGGCGATTTCTAGCGCGATTGATTTAACCGCGGCATTCACCCCCGCCTTTGTCGCAGAATAGCTAGATAAGCCCTTTTGTGCTTTTACACTTGCATTTGAGCTAATCCACACAAAAGACGCCTTATCCGCACTTTTTGCCCTTTTATCTAGCAGCCCTTTTAGAATCTGTAAGTTTCCAAAATAATTGACATTAAAAATTGCGGTGGCGTTTTCCACAGACAGCACCGCGCCATCAAAGCTGCCATATTCTTTAGCAAGATTCAAAGCCCACTTATCCAAAGAGACATATTCGCTAATATCCTTTGAAATAGGGATAAACCGCTCTTTATATAGAGCTTTTCCCTTTTAGATTCTAGCTTTTTGCTATCCCTTGCTAGTGCTACAACCTCTGCTCCAAGTGCGTTTAGCTCTAATGCAATCGCCGCACCTAAGCCGCTACTAGCCCCTGTGATTAAAAAGCGTTTATCGCTAAAACAATCTTGTTTAAACATATTTAGCCCTCTAATTTATCTTGTGCTAGAGCGATTATATCGCTTACTCGTTTGCAATTATGCAGGGTATTGCCGCTTACTTGCATAGCAAAGAGATTTTCAAATAGGGCGATGAGTGAGACAATGGCTAGGCTGTCGTATTCTTCAATAGAATCTAAGGGCATATCTGGCGTTAATGGCTCATCTCTTTGTATCGCATCAGCGATGTGTGTCAAAAACTCTTGTTGTGTCATTGTGTATCCTTTAATGTTGAAATTTGAATATTGTTTTATGCAAAGTTGCATAATCTTTAAAGTCAGCTTTTGTAAATCTTTGACTGCAAAGATTATGTAACATTTTTAGATTTTGTGTAGATTGTGTGTTTTTGGATTTTAAAATTTTAGATACTTCGTTTCGCTCAATATGACAAGAGGTAGAATCGACTTGAGAAGCTGCGGCTTTGCCTTGTTTTGCTGCGGTCGCTTCGCCCTCTCGCAATGACGGAGTTAGGGCATTTTTATAATTATTGTGAGATTCTAGGCTCACAGAATCCACGATTCTAGTATTTTGCAAGTATGGACTAGTGCTTCGCGCGAATGCGGTGTGGCTAGTGGGGCTTTTTGTGGATTTTGGGGCAGAGTCTAGGTCAAAAAGGTCTGCGGTTGCCCTAAAACGAAGTTTCTTTAGAAAATCCACAAAATCGCTGCTATGACTACCCAAAGACGAATGGTTATTCGGCATAGATTCCAACCTTTTGACATTTAAATCCTTTATCTAGCGTTACCACCGCATTCCCCCACGCTAATCCCGCACCAAATCCAGCTAAATGCACCCTTAAAGGAGTTTCTAGCCCGTTACTCGCTAACTCTGCTAGAGTGTCGCATATTGTCGCTGGGATTGAACAGCCGCTAAGATTGCCGTATTTATTAGTCGTGGTATTTGGGACTTTCTCTTTTGGTAGCCCTAAACTTCGCGTGATGTTATCTACAATATATTTATTTGCCTGATGAAAAAAAGAAGTAATCAATCGCTTCTTTATCACATTGTGCGTAATCTATAATGCCCTGAAATGTCTTTGGATAAGCAGAAACCGCAAAGCTAAAAATCTCTGCTCCGTCCATATATAAGTCTTTAAGACTTCGGCTCTCGCCTGTCTGCCATACTTTAAAATCTGTGATAATCTCTTTTGTTGGGATTCTACACGCACCTTGTGGGATTATGAGTTGGTGAAATTTAGAGCCATCGCTACCTAACTCAAAATAATGCTCTTTTGGCAATTCAGCTTGCTCTAAAGAAACTTCGTTTTGCGATAAATGTGAGAGCTGCGAAAAATCGCACAGGTCTCCGCTTAGGTAACTCCCTTGTACTTTTTCTTGCAACCCACATTTACTAAAGAAACTGCGGCTTTGCCTTGTTTTCTCATCAAAAATCTTAGAATTGCTGGAATCTAGCTTTGTAGAATCTGCTTGAGATTCTGGGGTCTTGTCATTTTGAGCCTTTGAAAAAGGCGAAAAATCTCTTTTGGATTCTATGTGAGATACTTCGCCTAAAGGCTCAGTATGACAAGGGGCAGAATCGGCGTGAGATTCTGTATCGCTAGAGTCTTGGCATTCTAAGATTGTGGATGAATTTTTGGGGTTATGCAAGGTAAGCGAATGAGGCGATGTAGCCGTAGGCGAAATCCACACTTGCAAATTAGACATACGCCGCAATGAAGTGGGCGCAGCATTCCCCAAAAAGTCGCCACAAGCTGAATGCCTAGCTAAATTGCGTTCTAGTAAAGTCGCACTCACCCCATCCCCCATTATCGGCGCTAAATTAGAATCTAGCGGATTAACAAACTTGCTTAAAGTATCGCCAACGATAAGTAGCACACGATTTGCCCCGCCGCTATCACATAAACTATGCGCCACATATAGGCCATAGAGATAGCCCGCACAGGCTTGATTTATATCAAAGCTAAGGCAGGATTGACTTAAGCCGAGTTTGCCTTGCAAATAGCACGCACTTGCTGGGCAGGAGTAATCAGGGCTTTGCGTTACAAAAATAAGCGCATGAATACTCTCTCTTTCCACATTTAAAGATTCTAAAAGCCTTGTAGCCGCTTACAGTCCTAAATCACTCGCGGTAATGTGTGCTTCAGCGATATGGCGAGTTTGCAAACCTATGACTTTTTTAATCCGCTCTAAGCCCTTTTTATCACCTTTGTAAATGGTGTCAAGCTCGGAATCTATGTCTATAACCTTTGGTGGCACAATGGTGTAAATGCCTTTTATGCTTATGTTATGAAAAGTCGCTTTCACGCCGCCCCCTTAAGCACATAAGGGCTTATGTGTGGGATAGTAAAAGGCGTGGGTAATGTGGGGCTTTGTAAAGGGGTATTTGAGACAGATATAAAAAGGGTATTTACCCCCCCCCCCCCATAGTTAGATTTTCATTCTTTAAAAATTCTAAAAATTCCTTTTCAAGTGTAAGAATATTCCTGCTTCTCTCTAAGATTCTTTTTGCAGGATTTCCAAAGTAGATTCCAAAAGGTTTTGTAGGGCGAGAAACAAGACTTAAAGCCCCTACACTCACACCTTCGCTTAAGCCTTTACTTGAAGGCAATATCACACTTCCAGCGCCCACAATGCAATGCTTTTGTAAAATAATCTTTGAAGTGCTGACACACTTAAAGTTTGATGGTATCATGGGATTTGTCAGGCTTTCCCCACTATAATCATCGCTTGCCACAAACACACTTACGCGATAGGAAAGACCGCAAAAGTCCTCTATTACAATTCCAACTTCACCACCAGACAAGATCGCACCCGCTGCTATATGAACGAAATTACCAATGCTTATATTCCCTGCAAGAATAGCAAAATCATCAATGCGAACATGATTACCTATGCTTATGCGTTCTGTATTATAAAGACTGGCTTTTTTTGAGATAAAAATGTTTGTTGGGTTTTCTGGGATTGTGATTCCCAACTCTTTAAGCTCATCAATACTATAAAAATTATTTGAGTTTTTTGCTTTCATTGTTTGCCTATCCTTTACTTATGGTTTTATTCTCTTAAATCTCTCACTCACTTCTAAAGATTCCACAATGCTTACTTTACTTGGAATCTTAAAGGGGGCGAGTTTGTCTTTGCAGAAAGCGCGGATATGTTTTTTTAGCGTTAAGTTTGAATTAGCGTGAGATTTAGATTCTACTGCTTCTATTTTTTCAGAATCTAACACCACCTTTACACTCACACTTTGCCCTGTAATAGCATTAGATTCCCCATATACAACACAATCACTTATAAATGGAATCTGTAATAGCACCCCTTCAACTTCTTGTGGGATAACTTTCTCTCCACCTACATTTATAACTTCTTTTGCCCTGCCTATGATTTTTATATACTCTTCCCCATTAATAAACTTTGTTTCTACTAAATCTCCTGTTGCAAAGTAACCTTTATTATCAAACACACTATTATCACTATTAAGATAGCCTATTGCGTTTGTGTGGGATTTAAGATAGAGTATATTATCCACTATCTTGTAGTCTGCATTTATGATTCTAAAAAACTCTGCGAAGTCGATCTCATCTGCTTGTTTGGTTTTAATGGCATTTGTCTCACTTGTCCCAAAGCTTTGTTTGAATCTTGTGTGCGGCAGGGCTTGTTGCAGAGATTCTAAAAGTTTTGAAGACATTTTTTCGCTTCCATAAATGACTAGCTTTAAATGAGTTAAATCATAATCACTTAATCCAGCTACAAGTAAAAGTCGCAACAATGTCGGTGAAGCAGGCAAAATCTCTACTTTGTGTTTTTGTAAAGATTCTAGAATCCACTGCGGACTCCGCTCTTTTGGGATAATAAGGCTTCCACCGCTCCCAAAGGTATTTAGCATTACATCAATCCCTGCGATATGGTCTGGCAAATATACACTCATTATACGCAATGGATTTTGCCTTTTATTACAATAAGATTCTAAAAATGTGTTTAGATTATGCACTATGGCTTTGGGTTTGCCTGTGCTACCGCTTGAAAAAAGGATTAGTCCGCTTGTGTGATTTGCCTGTAAAGAGGTGATAATACTATGCTTCTTATCTGTGTTATGCGTAGAATGCAGGGTGTTATCATAAAAAAGATAGTCTATCTGCCCCTCTTTGATATAAGATTGAAGCATAGAAGAGAATATAGAATCCTAGATTCTGCGTTGTCTTTTTAGCACTTTCAAGGGAGTTTGATATTGCAACTGCGTCATTATCGTTTAGATAACTCCTTGTTGCAATATCTACACAACCTGCAAAATTACCTAAAGATACTTCCGCAGTGGGCGTTTTGGTTTTTATAGAATCTTTTGGGGCAAGTGAAGCAGATAGCGGCGTTATAATAAAGCCCTTTTCTACACACGCTAAGAAAAAGGCTAAAGTCTTTAAATCATAATCGCCGATAATGCCAATGACACTATTTGCCTTTATGCTATTGAGTAAATTTAGGGCATTGCGTATAGAATCTAAAAGCTCCCCATAAGTGTGGCTTTGATCTTGTGCAATAAGACATATAGAATCTTGCTCAAAACTTTGAATTTTGCGTAAAAATAGGTGCGTGAAATTATAAGAATCACTACGCATTCACGCCTCCAAGATAAATGACTTGTGCGGTGATAAAATCACTTTTTTCATCTAAGAAAAACTCAATGGCATTTAGCACATCTCTAAACTCACCAAATCGTTTGATGGCTTGTTGATTTAAAAGGGCGTCCATTTTTGCTTTAGGGACATTTTTGATTAAATCCGTTGGCACAGGTGTAGGACCAATGGCGTTTATGGTGATACCAAACTCGCTTAGTTCCTTAGCACATACTTGTGTGAGATTGACTAATGCGGCTTTTGAAGCAGCATAGGCGGCTTCTCCTTCTAGGCGTAAGGGGGTGGCGACTGTGGCGAAATTTACGATACGGTAGGGCATTTGCGTTGTTTGCGTCGGCTTTTTTGCAGGTTTGGACTGGTGCTTCGCACAAGTGGTGCTTTTAGCGGATTGTTCGCTCAAGGCTTGGTCATTACCCCTTAGGTAACTCCCTTCGCCTTTGCTTTGAAAACACTTAAAATCCCTCAAAGATACTTCCGCAGAAGAATCCTTATTGTTAGAATCTAAGATTGCAGATTCTTTAAAATCATCACAAACCGCTTCCGCAATGGCATTTTTCGCATTATTTTTAGAATCTAGCCCCTTAGATTCTAAATCCTTTATACGCTTTTTATAATTTTGCACCATAACCTTTGAGACTTCTCGCAAGAAAAGAAAGCTACCAAATACATTTGTGTTAAAGATATTTTGCATAGTTTTTAGTGGTGTAGTAAGGATATGATTCATAGAAGCAATTCCGGCATTATTGAGTAAAACATCAATTGTGCCAAATTCCTTTTTCACAGCCCTTACCATATTTACAACCGCATTTTCATCGCTCACATCAAGGGTAAAATGTCTGTAATTTTTATGCTCTAAATTGCTTTGTGTCCGCGAACAGCCACACACAATATCGCCTTTATTTAAGTAATACTCGCTTAAATCCCTGCCTATGCCCTTGCGTGTCCCTGTGATAAGTATGACTCTAGGCATTGCTTTGACTTTTTTCTAGGATATAAGCACTTAGGGTAGCGACATCTTTAAATGGTGAGTTTCTTCCGCTCATTGTCTTTTCATCAGCTAGGACAAGATTAATATTAAGCGTTTCAGCTAACATTTCCTCTAAGTCGGCAATAAAGCTTACAAGGGCTAGAGAATCTAAATTGCCCTCAATCCCATAGATTTTTGTTTCAAGTGTTGGATTTTTTAGATTCTCATTTTCTAGCTCATCTGCTAGAGATTGGAGAGTTTTATAGATTAATGATTGTATTTGTGTTTGCATGTTGTGTTCCTTAAGTAGTGTCGATAAAAAATATTTTTACATGTAGATTTGCATTATAATATATGCAAAATCGTTTTTTTTTTTTTTGTAAAAAAAGCGAAATTATTTTAGTTTTGTGTAGATAAAAGTAACATTTTTAAGATTTTATGGCAATAAGTAGTGCTTAAAATAGAGATGATTCTATGTTTTTGTAGGACATGTGGGTTAAGAGTTTTCATATAAAGTAAGGATTTTTAGTTATCACTTATAAAATATTAAACTTTTTTAACTCCAAACACCCTAAATACCGATACTCTAAACACTAAGCAAAAAAGCCCTGTTATAATTCTGTATAACCTTTTAAGATTAAATCAAAAAATCACAAGTAAAATAACACATATTCTAAAGATTTCAGTTTTGATTGTGTTGTACGAATAAGGTTTTAAAGTTTTATTTCTTTCCTGTTTTTTTAAAATACCCTTACATCACAACTTAAAGTACAAGTCTTTTTTATATAGTGATTATATGTTACATTTTCACTTTACAAAGTGTGACAAACTAAGCAATACAAAATTACAAATTACTTAAGCTTTGATACAAATTAAAATTACATAAGCAAACAATACTTTAATTTTTACATTCTCTACTTAATGGAATTTATAAGCCTTTATTGTGTAGTTTTATATATCTTTTAAGCACATAAAACATAGTTTAATAATTTAAAAAATGTATAACCTTTTTTAGATTAAAACAAAAGAATTGTAGCAATCAATAGAGACTTTGCAATAAAACATTATGTTTTATAATTATTTTATTTTTGGTTACAGCAGAATAAAAACTCAAATCCCTTTTAACTTCACCCTTAGATTTCATGTTTTCTTCTTGTGTCTGTAACTCCACTAGATTCACTATATCTCCACCACTAATAGCCCTATTTGCCTCACTCTTTAGCTTTGCTGATACAATGTCTATATTATTGATTTTAGGCACACAAGGCTTTATTGTTCTTGGTGCATTACTTGCAGCACTCTCTATTAAGCCCTGCAAGTTTGCATATTGACTATCTTTTGCAGTTTGCATATCTCTCTTAGCTGCCTTTATGCGTTTAAGCGATATTTTTTCAGCCATTTTTGCACTCTCTGCACTCACACCATCAAAGCCTATGCGGGTAGCTATATCTACAAACACCCCTTTTTCATCATAGACAAAGAGTTCTTGTGTATTATTGATATTAGGTCGCACGATTACAGAGTCATAGTTAAACGCTTGAATGCTTTGATACCACACTCCCCCATGCATAATGCCCTTTTTATTCACTCTTCTTTTTACACTAGGCGATAATTTCATAATGAGTTCATACTCATTCATAGCCACTGCTTCATTTGCTTTTTGATTATAAGCCTCTGTTGGTGTCATGCCTAGTGAATCTAGATAACGATTATTAAGCAGTGTATCTGTATATGTGTCTATTCGCTCTAGCATAGATTCAAAGCTATCTAGCTCTTTTAAGTTTGTTAAAGCCCCTTTTTTCAATCTTCTCTCTTTTTTACTAAAGAAAAACTCTATTGCTTGTCTTTGAGCTACATTATGTCCTATGTATCCTTTACCCCAAGAGATAATCCTATCTTGCAATGCCCTAAAGGTATTCTCTACATAAGGCTTTAACCACCCACTATAACCCCTTACATTCTTATACTCTATATCTAAGTTTTCCATAACAGCCTTAGTGTATTTAGATAGAAAGGCTTTGCCATTATCCCCTTTAATAACTTTTGGCTTACCATATTTAAGGATATATTTAGCCACAGCTCTTGCCACACCTAAGCTATTTTCAGTATCACTGATATGAAATCTAACGACACGGCTATATGTATCTACCAGAGAGATTAAAACATATCTTTTCTGCCAATATTCTATAATCTTGTGATCAGACTCTGTGCTTTATAAAACATTTTCCATAAAGGTATTTGAGCGATGGCACTATCCCTTGCTTTTTCATATTCATCTTTTGGATACATTTTATCCCATGCTTCCATGAGTTTTCTCTCTTGATCGCTTAAGCGGATATTATAGGTTTCACTCATGTAAAGATATGTGCGGGCGATAAGCCCTTTAGAATAGTTTGCAGGATAGAATCTCTTTGCTTTAAAGTCAGTATAAACCTTGCAATTTCCATATTGATTATAGACTATATATCGTGGTGCTTCTGCGTATCTAAAGTTGCTTCTGTCTGCATTTATTTCGCCTATTGCTGGGACAAGGTTTCTTGGGTCTGCTTCCATGAGATTAAAGGTTTTATCATCCCTGCATGCTTTTCTGCCGCCTTTTTGCCAACATGGGAGATGATGTCCAAAGTTATGGGCTGGCATGATATGCTCAAACTCAATATTTTGCGTGCGTTCATTAATCGTCTTTTTCTTTGTGAGTGGCTTTCTGGGGGTGTAGTGTGGAGATTCTATTAGCTTTATACCATTATCTGTGATTTGAAATGGTGCTTTGCAATAAAACTCGGTTGTAAAGCCTTTAGATTCCCATATTTTTGTCAATATCTCTTTAGTTTCGCGGAATGTTTGCGGTGGCTTTAATCCATCAAAAAGCAAGTAAGCAAATAAGGTTAGTAGAGAAGCAATACTTATAGTTTTTAATCTACGCACAAAATACCTTTCATATTTTTATAAAACATATAAAACTTGTTGCAAAACATTGACTACAACACTAAAAGATTCTAAAAATCACACTTTAAAATCGCACAATCTACTCAAGGCTATAAATATTCTAAGATTCTAGATTCTGTGCTAAATTTGGGTGGGCTACGGGGTTTAGGGCGTAATTTACAGAATCTAGAATCTAACACAATAGCCCATCATGTTGAGCGTAAGCAAACATCTAGCATAGAATCTAGAAAAGATTCTATGAATACACAAAATAAAGAAAATTTAGATTCTAAAAAGAATATGGATAAAAACTCTGCGGAAGTATCTTTGAGTGATTTTAGTGGTTTTCAAAGCAAAGGCGAAGGGAGTTACCTAAAGGTAAGTGAGCGAGCCTTGAGCGAAGAATCCACTAAAAGCAGCAAAGAGACAACGCAACCAAACAAAAACCCCACCCCAATCGGCGTAGCACTACTCCTACACGACATCACAGAAAAAGCACAAAGAGAGCAGTTAAGACGAGAATTTAGCGCAAATGTATCACATGAGCTAAAAACCCCACTCACAAGCATTTTAGCCGTGCTTGAAATGCTGCAAAACAATACCATTAAACAAGAAGACATTCCAAAATTTCTTTGCAATATACATAAGGAAGCAAGGCATTTAATGGCCTTGATTGAAGATATAATTATCCTAAATGAGCTTGATAATGACTACACTTTTACGCCTTATCCGCTTTCCATGCGAAATCTTTGTGAAATTACTCTATCTATGTTTAAAGATTCTATCCGGAAAAAAGGGCTTTCTTGTGCTATACAAGGCGATGATTTTTTGGTTATGGGAGAGCAGCGACTACTTCTTGTTATGCTTTCTCATCTCTGTGAGAATGCTATAAAATACAATAAGGATAAAGGCAGTATAGAGATAACCTTTGATGCGACACACAAAACATTGCATATCAAAGATAGTGGCATTGGCATACCAGAAATGTATCATGAGAGAGTGTTTGAGCGATTCTTCTGTGTGGATAAAAGCCACTCAAGTATGATAAATGGCACAGGACTTGGCTTAAGCATAGTTAAACATGTAGCACACCTGCATCATGCAAAAATCAATCTTAATAGCACCACCAACATAGGCACTAGCATTTCTCTTTGCTTTAGTTAGAATGAGATTGCAACTTATTTAATGCAAATTTAAGGCAAAGCACGATCAAAAGATTTCACACAATCGCAACAGTATGTTTTTGAACCTAAGTTAAGCACGGGAACATGCTTTTTATTCAATCCTATTTCACCCAAACTTCAAAACACTTTAGAATCTCAATAATCTCATGCTATAATTTTACTCCTAAGATTCACTAAGATTCATTAAAATTAAGATTATTTGTATTTCGAGTTTTGTATCAAAAGTAAGGTTATTTATGCTTGATTTTCTCCCCTATATTACGAACGCAAATGTTATGGCATTTTTAATGCTATTGTTGCGTTTTGGCGGTATTCTTGCATTTTTCCCTTTTTTTGATAATCAAATCTTGCCTGTAAGTGTTAGAGCTGCTCTTGCCTTTGTGCTTGCGGTTGTGTTTATGCCGATGGTAACACATATTATTTCTTATCCTAGTCTAACGGCGTTTATGATTGGTGGCTTGTTTGAAATTCTTTTAGGTTTTACTTGTGGGCTTGTGTTGCAAATCATCTTTTCATCTATCGTATTTGCGGGGGATTTGACAAGTTTTTCTATGGGTTTGACTATGGCTAGTGCGTATGATCCTATGAGTGGGACTACAAAGCCTATAGTCTCTCAAGTTGTGGTGTTTTTATCGATCCTTATGGCATTGCATTTTAATTTTCACTATCTTTTGCTTGATATTATTGCACGCACGCTGAATGATACGCCACTTGGTGGCTTTATGCTAAGTGATAATATTGTCGCATATTTTACAAAGTCGTTTGCAAATATGATTCTAATCGGCTTTTCTATGGCGTTTCCTATTATTGCGGTGCTGCTTTTGACTGATATTATTTTTGGTATGATTATGAAAACTCACCCGCAATTTAACCTACTTGTGATTGGTTTCCCTGTGAAAATTGGCGTGGCTTTAGTGATTTTAGCCATTATTGTGCCGAGTATTATGCAGCATTTTAGATATGATTTAAGTGAGGGTATGAAAGTATTATGGAAGATTCTAAGTCAAGATTAAAGGGGTAATATGCTATATATTATGATACTTTTTATAGCCTTGCTTACGGCATTAACAAGGTTTTTGCCATTCTTTATTTTTCGCAATAAAGCCCCAAAAGTTATCACAGATTTAGGCATTCTTTTGCCCCCTAGTCTTATTGCTATGATATTTGTGTATTCATGTAAGGATATGTTGGGCTTAGATAATATTGATAATGGGGTCTATGGGCTTATTGGCATTATTTTTGTGCTGTTTTTACATATTATGTTTAAGAATATTTTAGTGAGTATTTTTTGTGGCACACTCTTTTATCTTGTTTTGCGTAATTATGATTTAATATCTAGTTTAATGGCTTCTTGATGTTATCCTATCTTATTTTATCCCCAGCATATTATGCTGATGATACATTATATACAAAGCTACAATATGCTTATACTATGTTAGAATCTAAGGACATGACGCTAGATTTTATCGCATTTCGCTATGATAATAATGATATTTTATCTGCGAATGAATATCATAAACTATTTGAAGCATATAGATTTGCTAAAACTCATAACATAGTATTATTGCTTAATCTCTCTAGCTATAAACTTGAAACACTCGTCCTTTTATGGTTGCATGGCTTTAACTTAGGCATACATTTTAAAGAATCTGATATGCCTCTTTTGCGTGATAATATCTGTAAAGATTTAAAGCAAAGCCATGCTTTAATACATTCTCTGCAAGATAACATAAGTTTGCATGAAAAAGTAAAGATTCTTTATAGCGCACTTTCTCATACAGGTATCGCAAAAAGTTTAAAGCTATTATGTGATATAGAATCTTTTTCATACTTTCTAACTCCATTCAATCAAGCCTTAAATACTTATGAAAACTTAAGACAAGAAAATAGGCTAGATAAAAGATTCTATCCTATTTTTGTAAGCACACATAATTCGTGCGATTTATCTAAAGTCCTATCACTTGGGGCTAACTACGCTACAATCAGCCCTATATTCTATGATAAGGGCAATAAGGCTTTAGGTCTGCCATATCTACAAAAACTACCTTTGCGTGTAAAAGAAAGGGCATTTGCATTAGGTGGTATAAATAGTGATTTAAGAGTGCATGAGATTAAGTCATGTGGCATGGCTGGATTTGCTTCAATTAGCTATTTTTTACAATGATGAGTTATGTTTTTAGCTATTAGCTTACAGAGTGAATTAACCCTTTTTATGCTTAGATATGTTAGAATATTGGGCTTATTAAACAAAATTATTAAGGGTGTAAAGATGAAAAAACTTTTTACTTTCATGCTTTTTTGTGTGATTCTTCAAGCAAAGGAATATGTTATCGATGAGACGCATTCAAGCGTGAGTTTTAGTGTAGAGCATTTAAGTGTTGCCGATACCATAGGGCATTTTCAAGAGTTTTCTGGCACACTTGATATTGAGAATAATGCGATTAAGAATCTGCAAGGGCAAGTTGAAATCAAAAGTATTAATACCTACAATGCCGCACGAGATGAAGAGCTGCTTTCAACAGATTTTTTTCACACCAAAAAAGCCTTTTTACAATCTATCTCATATAAAAATAACATTTTACGCACAAAACTTACAATAAATAATATTACAAAAGAAGTAGCCTTTAAGGTAAAAATCACAGGACCAATACGCAATCCAAGTCTATCTTTAAAAGAAAAAAGCACAAATACTAATCCTTTCGCATTGCAAACAACAGATATGCCGTTACAAAATCCGCATTTAAAGACAAATGATTCTAGCACAGATTGTGGCTGCTATGTCAGCTATGGTGATAATGTCATCGGCGTAGAATTACATGGCAAGATTAATCGCTTTGACTTTAATATCGCTACAACCACCCCAAAAGAGCTTTTAGGCGAATATGTCAATATAAAAATCATATTAGAAGGGTCTAATTAGATTATAAAGATTCAAATATCACATAGACTGCATACAAAAGATAAAAATAGAATCTTTATAGCTATTTCTCCGAACGCTTTGTAGTATAGTATAAAACCACAACACTCACGCATAAAGCACAGCATTGTGATATAGGATAGGCGATCCATGCACCCATGATTCCATAATAATGTGTCATAAGTGGTAGCAGCACAACAATGAATGCAAGTGTGTAAGCTATCGTTACGACAAAAGAAGCTAGGGCTTGTTGTAATGCTTGCAAGTAAAATGCAATAATTAAATTCACACTCAAAAAGACATAGCCAATAAAGTAAATATTGAGTGCCACCCCGCTTTGTGCCTTAAGCTCTAAATCCTTTAAATATAAGGACACAACAAAATCACTAAAAGTAAAGAATAAAGCGTATAGAACACAAGATAGCCCCAACGCTACATAAATATAGAATCTTAGAATCTCTCTCAAACGATTAAAAAGTCTCATGCCATAGTTAAAACTTGCAATAGGCTGTATAGATTCTGCAAGGGCTATCATAATGGTAAAAAAGTTAAATCCTGCATAAAGAATAACACTATATATCGCAAGGGCAGACTCACCGCCAATATCTTTTAGAATCTGATTATAAAGCCACATGACAATGCCTACACTTGCTTCACTTGCCGCATAAGGTGAGCCATATTTTATCGCTCTTCCAAGCAGATTCCAATTAAATACTTTTACAAAATATAACTCCCCGCTTTTCTCACAGATAAAGGGTAGTGCTGTGCGTATTTTATTGGCTAGATTTTTATTAAAAAAGCCAAGTAATAATGCCCTATGTTTAGATTCTATATAATGCCACAATAGCACAAGAGAGCCGATAATATGCCCTAAAGTCGTAGCATACGCACTGCCGATAATGCCAAACTCCCATACAAATAAAAAGAGATAGTTAAATATCACATTGCAAATCGCCCCAAGAAACATAGCAAACATAGCAAGGCGAGGGCGTTTATCATTGACCACGCATATATCAAGCACAGGATGTAATATGATTCCAAAAAGTCCCACACAAGTCCCACGCAGATAATCGACCGCCATATCATGCACATTTTGTGTTAAACCCTGCGCAAAAAAGTCAATTACAGAACTAGCATACGCATAGCACAAAACACCAACTAAAAGCGATAAAGGAAAAAGCAAATACACAATACTACTAAAAATAGCCCTAGCAATATTTGCCCTACCTTTTGCAAGATAGTAGCTAATAAGACTTGCTCCACCTAAAGAAAACATAAGCGAACACGCCATCATAGAAGGAAATAGGGGCCATACTACAACGATTGCTTTCATAGCGTCATCACCAAGCTTTTTATTAACAAAAATGCCATCAATGGTGGAATAACTAGCCATTGCAAGCATGGCTAAAAGCATGGGGATAAAGTAGTTAAAAAAGAGTTTTGGGATACTATCACTTGCTAGATTGAGATTACTCTTTGCGTTCGCCATTATCCCCCTTTATCTCTTCAATATCTTTCTTTTTCATTGTGATTCTAAAAAGCACGATAAAAATCCATCTTATAACACCATAGATTATATACGCACTTAAAAGCACACAAAGGGCTAAAGATGGCTGGGCGATAACAAATGCAAGGGCTATTAAAAGCATGATGAAATATTTTAGATTCCATTGCACCTTTTTAAAGCTTGGATAGCGGATATTACTCACCATAAGAATAGCAATAAAGAACGCAAAGATAAGAAAAACATAGGTATTTGTGCGTAAAAACTCAATCCAGCCAAAAAAACTCACCTTTTGATGTTCCACCACAATAATCCATAAGCACACAATAGCCGCTGCTGAAGGGATAGGAAGCCCAATAAAAGAATTTGTCTCAACATTTGTTGTAATATTAAATCGTGCAAGTCGAATAGCCCCAAGCACCACAAATAAACCGCTAATTGCCACACCATAGCGACCATAATCATGCCCTACATAAAAATACAATAGCACCGCAGGGGCAACACCAAAGGCAACAATATCAGCAAGAGAATCAAACTCTACCCCGAACTTACTCGCTGTGTTTGTAAGACGGGCTACACGACCATCAAGCCCATCTAGCACCATAGAAAATAAGATATACCAACAAGCCGTTGTAAAAGCCTTAGAATCTGCTTGCACCAAACCCTTATGTGCCATAAAAATAGCCATGACACCTAAGAATATGCTACCTGCTGTGAAAAGATTTGGCAGGATATAGCGGGGACTAATTTTCATAAATATTTCCTTTTATAAGCATATAAATACATTGAATCTAAAGAGTTTTAAAAAGCTTAATTTTAGCATAGTTTTAGATAAGTTGTTACTATTTCTTATAGTCCTAATTTTTATAACACAAGGATTCTATATTATGTTATAATCAGCATTTTAATTTGCAGAAAAGGAAAAATATGACAATAGGTATTATTGGGGCTATGCGTGAAGAGATTGTGCCGCTTTTAACACTTTATAAAGAATATGAAAGCATAGAAATCGCTGGAAATGTGTATTACAAAATCACATATAAAAACGCAAATATTATTATCGCTTATAGCAAAATAGGCAAGGTGCATGCAGCAATAAGTGCGACTACCATGATACTACGCTTTGGCTGTGAAAAGATTATTTTTAGTGGTGTTGCTGGGGGATTGGCAAAGGGGCTAAAGGTTGGAGATTTATTACTTGCAACAAAGCTATGTCAGCATGATGTGGATATCACTGCCTTTGGACATGCTATGGGCTTTATACCTGAAGGTAAGCTTTTTTATGAAAGCGATAAGCATCTATGCGACATGGCAAAAGAAGTGGCAAAAGATATGGGGCTTAGTATAAAAGAGGGCATTGTGGCAAGTGGAGATCAATTTATCGCAAATCAGCAGATAAAAGATTCTATCGTAAAAGAATTTAATGCAATCGCAGTAGAAATGGAGGGTGCAAGTGTAGCCTGTGTGTGTGATAATTTTAAAATCCCATATTGTATCTTCCGCTCTATTAGTGATAGTGCCGATGGAGAAGCTAGTCAAAGCTTTGATGAGTTTTTAGAATCTAGCGCAAAGATTAGTGCTGATTTTGTTTATAAGATTGTGGATAAAATCCTGCTTTAACAACCGATTGTTATAGTTTAGCCTTGTTAAGATTCTGTAATATCATGAGAGTGAATTTGTATAATTTCAAAGGCTAATCATGTCAGACAAAGTCTAAAATGAGCAGAGTTAAAGCTAAATTATGAAGTTTAATATTTAAATTCATAAAATATAGGAATTTACACAATCATAAAGCACAAATAGTTATAAATAAAGACAGATTCCGCATTATTTATCCTAAAAATACACACCTACACACTCTATCACGGCTATTTTAAGTAAATTTTAATAAAATATTGAGTACGCTATACTTTTTTTTACTTTAAGATAAAGGGGCTTATAATGAGCAAAAAGCAAATTGTCGTTCGACCTGAAGAGTCAATGGATCCACAAGAAGTGTATAGCAAAAAAAAGGTGATTAACAAACGCCATTTGTTTAAAAATGACTTTTATGAGAAAGAGTTGCGTAAGCTAGAAATCGAGCTTGTGAAATTGCAAAATTGGGTTAAAAAGACAAATCAAAAAATTGTCATTATAATGGAAGGTAGAGATGGTGCTGGTAAGGGTGGCACGATAAAAGCGCTTACTTCTCACCTTAATCCTCGCGGTTGTCGCATTGTCGCACTCAATAAGCCCACAGAGCAAGAAAAAACTGAATGGTATTTTAAGCGTTATATCACTAATTTGCCATCTGGTGGTGAAATCGTATTTTTTGATAGAAGTTGGTATAATCGTGCTGGTGTTGAAAAAGTTATGGGATTCTGCACACAAGATGAGTATAAAGAGTTTATCTATCAAGTGAGTAATTTAGAGCAAATGCTTGTCGCAAGTGGCACAATGATTTTTAAATACTTCCTTAATGTTTCGCAAGAAGAGCAAAAAAGACGCATTGAAAGAAGAAAAAATGATCCATTGCGCATGTGGAAATTAAGCCCTATTGATGCAAAGTCTTTGAGCTTATGGGACGACTATACAGAAGCATTTGAAAAAATGTTTTCACGCACACATACACCATATAGCCCTTGGATGATTGTAGATTCTAATGATAAAAAGCGTGCAAGACTAAATATCGCAAGGGATTTGTTAAGCAAAGTGGATTATGAAGATAAAGACCAAAACTCTGTATGTTTGCTTGCTGACCCAAATATCGTGCATTTATATTCGCAACAATCAAGCTTTATTAAGAAGAATAAAGACTTTAAAATCTTTGATAAAGAGAAGGATAAAAAAGATAAAAAAGACTCTAAAGATTCTAAAAATGATGAGAAAAAGTAAATCTCATTTACCTAAAAAACGCGTTATGAAAGCATTTTCTAACGCACTTAAAGCATTCAATACAGAATCTTCATCAAGTGAAAATAGGCTGGGTGGTAGTATCTCTAGCCACCATAAGAACAAACAGAGAGACACTTCTTTATCGCATTGCACCATAAAAGATTCCAATATGCAAACCCACACAATTGATAATAATGAAATATACTTTGAGATTATAGGCTTTGAGCAAAGTAGTGCTATGCAGATAATCTCACATTATGCTATGGATTGTTCTGTATCCTTGAGGCTTGCAGATTCTGTGCCACTGCATTCTAGTCTTATGAGTGAAAATTGCGATAAGTTAGCAAATAAAGAAAATCTAGCCAAAAATAGCAACAACGCGCTACCCGCCATATTATCGCAAGAATACGGCATAATAGCACAAGGTTCTACACAGAATCTAGACACATTTTTTAAGATTCTAGATTCTCTATTTGCAGAGCGACTTGTAAAGGGCGATATCGCAACTTTTGTGGTAAAAAAACTACAACAGCATAACTACAAACTCTGTGTTGCTGAATCTTGCACAGGTGGAGTTTTGAGTGCGATGATTACAGCTATTAATGGTGCGAGTTCTGTTTTTAAAGGCGGGATAACGACTTATAGCATTGAATCTAAACAGCAGATTCTGGGCATAAAAGATTCTGTATTTAGAGAGCATAGCGTGTATTCACAAGCTTGTGTAAATGCGATGGCAAGAGGGGCGATCGACTTATTTCAAGCCGATATTGCCATTGCTACAAGCGGATTAGCCACACGCGATGATAGCCCTAATAATTTCTTGCATTTACCCGCTGGTATGGTTTTTACCTGCATTCTCATACGCGATAGATTGCCAATAAATATTGCCTATAACTATTTATTAGATGCAAATATGGGGGGCAAAGATTCTAAAAACCCCACCCTTTACACTCCGCACACACATATAGATTCTAGAATCTTCGTGCAGAAAATGGCTAGTTTGCAAGCCTTGCGTTTGCTTTTAAGCGCCCTTGCGAGTTAATATCAAGATTTTGACATACCCAATGAAATTTCATGTTATTTTATTGTGGTTTTTCTGTTAATATTTAGCAAATTTTAAGGTAAAAAAAGATAGAATAACCCCCATGCTTTGCAAGTAGGGGGGCATATCCGAAAACAAAAGTGTGAGTTTATTTTATTAATAAGGAATGAGTATGAAAAAGCTTCTTTTATTCTTTTTCGCATGTGTTGGTTTTGCACTAGCTGCTGATGCAAAAGCTGGTGTAGATGGTATTAATGGTGCTGATTTAGTAATGGCACTTTCTGTTCTTGCTGGTGTTGTTGGCTTGGGTATTGCAGCCCTTGGTGGTGGTATCGGTATGGGTCATGCTGCTGCTGCGGCAATCTCTGGCACTGCTAGAAACCCTGCATTAGGTTCTAAATTGCAAACAACAATGTTTATTGCAATCGCTTTGATTGAAGCACAAGTTATCTATACGCTTGTATTTGCTGTTATTGCAATTTATGTGAATCCTTATCTTGCATCTTAATTGTTTGTATAAAGATTCTTAAAACTTTTTAGTCTCCCTTTGTTCTAAAGGGGGATTTGTGCGCTGGTGGTGGAATGGTAGACACACCATCTTGAGGGGGTGGCGGGGCGACCCGTGTGAGTTCAAGTCTCACTCAGCGCACCATCTTCAAATAGAATGATTAAAACCACCATATAGCCGGAGTGGTGAAACTGGTAGACGCGCTAGACTCAAAATCTAGTAAGGGCAACCTTGTGTCGGTTCGAGTCCGACCTTCGGCACCATTCAATTCAAACTTCATTAATTTTGTCCTGATAGCTCAGCTGGATAGAGCGTAAGATTCCTAATCTTAAGGTCATGGGTTCAAATCCCTTTCGGGACACCACTTGATTTATATAGCTTATCGTAACTTTTTCTTGTTTTCAGTCAAAGCAATTTTGTTGATTTTAATATGGGTTGTGTTACTTTATCGACTACATTTATATCTTTCCATGTTTCAGGAAATAGCTATCTCTATATTCTTTCTTTTACATCTTTATAATTGCTTTTAGCTGGATTATTAGCCTTATCTAATTGTTCTTTTGTTAATAAACCATTGCCTACTGACGCTTAACCCGGCCTTATTTCGTTCTATATTGCAGTATTATACAAATGCTTATAGTGTTCTTTACAAAATCCAGCTTTTCTTACATAAACTTAGCAATACTATCATTCTTTTTTGTATATAGGCTATCTTGTTTATTGTTGTCTTACAATCTAAACTCTAAAAAATCGATTCAAGCGATATGGAGTCTGGATTCTAGTAATTGTCATGTTGCGTGCAATAAAACAACTAAGATTTTAGAATCAAAAGCGATATTTTGCAGACGCTCAAATCATGACAAAATTTGGGTTTTAATTCAAGGCTTAAAACAGAATTTAAGTTTTAGCTAAAGTTAAATCTAGCGAGTGTTAAGATAGCTTTAAAATCAAGCGTTATTTAGAATCATTACTAAGGCATATTTCTTGTAAATACGCAATTGATTTGCTAATACTATTAAATCTATCAATCTCTTCTAAATCTTTATTTGTTAAGGTTTTATTATTAAAGCTTACCGCTTATAAACTTATCACTATCTGCTTTAATCAGGGCTAGTAGCTTTTTATCTTCTGTGTAGAGTTTTATATCCCATTTCTGCTATTGTTTTTAAATGGTGTTTTGTTTTAGATTACCATTTTCAGAATCATATTTTTCAACACATCCTTGCATCTTATTCTCTTCACTTTCACATTCCTTAAGATTCTCTGCATAGCCTATGCTGCATGTAATGATAGCACTTAGACCAAGTTGTATAAAATATCTCATAGTTTTCCTTTAAAGTAGCCTATCTCGCTAGAATGCGTGCCATTTTACAAAAAAAACAAATCAAGGTATTTTATCTACTTGTTTAGTTTTGTATGCTTGAGTTCAGGCGTCCATAAAAGCTATCTTATATGTTAAAAGTGTGGAATCTTAGCTAATCTTTAGAGTAGCTACTAAAGATTAAAGGGAGATTTATCTATTGTGTATAAGTCGCATTAAGCTTTGTGGTGAATGTTACATAGGTTATTAATAATATGTGTTACAGGGCAATCCACTTCTCAGCGATACGCACGGCATTTGTCGCCGCGCCAACACGCACTTGGTCTGCTACGCAAAATAAATGTAAAATGCGTTTATCATAGTTATCCACTCTTATCCTACCTACAAAGGTCTCATCGGTATCTGTGGCGATGAGTGGCATAGGGTATTCATTATCACTTGGGCTATCTATCACTACGACACTTTCAGCCTTTTTTAGAATCTCTCTCGCCTTGTCTGCATTCACTTCATCTTTAAAGCGAATACTTAAAGTTTCGCTATGACTGCGTAAAATCGGCACTCGCACACAAGTCGCTGAAATCTCAAAATTTGCGTGCATAATCTTTTGACTTTCATTTATCATCTTCATCTCTTCTTTTGTGAAGCCATTGTCAAGGAATGTGTCAATATGGGGGATAAGATTTAGAGCGATTCGGTGTTGAAAGGCTTTTGGGATAACAGAATCAAGCTCAAAAGCAAAGAATTTCTGCATTTGCATGATGAGTTCTTCCATACCTTTTTTACCCGCTCCGCTTACCGCTTGATAGGTGCTAACATCCACTCTCTCAATGCCAAATGCCTTATGCAAGGGGGCTAATACATGCACCATTTGTATGGTAGAGCAATTTGGATTTGCAATAATTGTAGAATCTTTTTTAATATCCTCTGGATTTACTTCAGGCACAACAAGCGGAATAGAATCTTGCATACGAAAAAAGCTCGTATTATCAATCACAATTGCCCCAGCTTTTACCGCACTCTTAGCAAATCTCTCGCTCACACTCCCCCCAGCACTAAAAAACGCAATCTCTACACCTTCATCTTTAAATACAGAATCTGTTGTCTCTAAAACCTTTATTTTTTGATTTTTAAACTCTATCCTATCACCAGCACTACGCGCACTAGCAAGTGGGACTAGCCTTTTCACCGGGAAGTCTCTCTCATCTAAAATCCGCAACAACTCTTCGCCAACCGCACCTGTAACGCCTACAATGCCTACTACATATTCTTTTTTTGTCATATTTATCCTTTAATGTATTGCTGTGTTTTATGAATTTTATAATTATAACCACAAATAATGCAAATTGATTTTACTTTTATGCGACACAATTGGTGTAGCATGTTTATAAAAGTCATATCCTTATGCTTCAATTTGTTAAAAACTTGCATAGATTCTATTAATGTATCATTATCGCTATATAGTCACTCGTATTGTTAGTCAATAAATCTTCTTCTGCGATGTGCTATTTTGCTTTTACAAATCTTCGTGATGAAATGCGACAAAATAAGTAAGATTCTCCATGTAAAATCCTCTGCAAATTATTGCAACTCTTTTTTACTAAGTCCTGCATTAAGTTTTTTACCCACACATTACATAGCCCTGCAATCCTTTTTCATCATCTCTTCAAACATCGCCCTATTCATATATTCGTGCAAAATTTGCCCATCTTTCGCACACCATATTTGCCAATCTTGCCCCGCTTTTACAGGCAGATAAAAAATATATACCGTGATTTACTCGCACTTAAATATGCTTGTTTTAGCCTTTGTATCTTTTGTTTATAGGCTTCTTTTTCTATGTTTTGAGATTTACTCACATTCACACTTTTTACTTCAAAAATGTGGATTCTATCTCCCCTGTCTTTAAATATAAAGTCTGGGTAGCTTGCGCGTTTTCTCTCATCATAATATTCATATTTTATATTTGATTTATCTATAAAGTTTTTGCCAAAAAGATAGATTTCTCCTCATTATCTCTATGCCTTTAGCACAATCTTTAGCAAGGCTTTTAAGGGTTTGACACCACTCTTTTTCCGCTTGAGAATCAAGCCCAAATTCATCATTTTCACTGCCCCATATCCAGTCTCACTCCCTGCACTCTCTTCATAGAAGCTATACGCATATTCGCGTATTTCTACACACTTAGATTAAATATTCACCATAGTTTTCTACCGCTCTTTTTACTTTATTTTTAATAGAATCTAAATTGAGAGACTTTAAAGGTAGAAAAGATTTTTTGTAAATTTAAAGCATGTTGTGTTATTGTTGGAATATAGTGATTGATAGGGAATATAGTGTTATTGTTGATTGCTGTATGGTTTATCAGCGATATTATAAGTTGTTGGGGTGCTTCGTAAATTCTGTGTTTGTAGGCTTTTTATGTGCTTGTGTTTAAGTTTTATTATGTCGCGAATATCTTCAAAAATAGCATACAATACTGGATCTGTTGCGTGATTAATGAAATTTCCCTCTGCATATTCGCACAAATCTGTGGAATCTATATAGTGAATTTGATATGCATCAAGCAGATTTTTTGGAACATAAGCTTTAACTTTTGTGTAAGATTCTAAAGACAAAGTTTGTTTTAAAATTGTATTGTTTTGGATAGTTTTTAATAGTGTTTTTGCATGAAATTTATTAAATTCCATGCATGCAGGATAATTATTAAAAGTGAAAAGCAGCTCTTCTTTGTCTCGTCTTGATGGCATGATAGCAATAATATACTGACGCATTTGTGGTATAATGAAGTTTTTCAACAAATGCAAATTATATGAGTTTTGCAAAAATAGTAGTGCGTTTGGGGCAATACACTTTTCTTTAACTTTATTTGCATTTTGTGTCAGCAATATATCTTTAAAGGTTTTCATAGTGCGTATTATAACACATTTTTTTTCTGTATTTTTACTTTGTAGTGCAGTGTTTTTCTTACATGCTTGTGGATATAAGAGCGATCCATTTTGGAATGAGGCTGAAAAGCAGGATCTATTGTTACCTTAATTGAAATTGGGTGCTTTTGGTTATCGAGAATTTGTCCATTTATCATGAAAACTATAGGGCTTGTTTGCACACTCTCTTATGAAAGTTTCTTAGCATTGCAATGTCATTTTTACTTTTTTCTCGATTATATATTACAAATACTCTAAACATTATTACGACACAACAATTTTTAATCATCTGTGAATCTACACACAACAACATATAGAAAGCAGACTGCTGTCTATCAAAACAAAAATTAAATACAACAGATTAAAACAAAACAAATAAAATACAAAAAGCTAAAATAAAAAAGTAGTATATGAAAGATTTTAAGCGAAATAAAACACCTCAAAACAACATGTTACAAATCAAAGCCCTAGATTTTCGAGAAAATCTAGAATGGCAATGCGAATCAACAAGTCTTTAAAGAGGCAATAGCATGGGGATTATCTTGTGCCACACTCAAATACATTAGCATGGATTCTGTAAGTGAGAATTTTGCCATTTTGAGGAATTTTTTCCCAAGCTGTACAATCTTTCTCTTCGTATTTACCATCACTTACTCTCATTTCACAAGTCATAGCTTCTTTTGTCAATTTAAGTAAAATTCTGCTGTCTTCATTTACCAATTCAGAAGCGTGATTTCTTAAATCATTTGTTGCACCTTCTCTAATATCTTCGAAAGAAGGTGGAACTTTACCATCAGAGCTATCTTTACCTTCAACCTCACCAAGTAACTTACAAGTATAAGGAATGCTATATGCTACAGCAATCCCTCTTGCTTCCTCATTCAATCTCTTAGGCTCATACGCTGGAAGTTGAGGCACCTTAACATAAGGTGCAACTTTTGTTACAGTAATCTCTCTTGCAGCATTCACTGTAACTTCAACTTCTTTGCTATAATTCACCTTACCTTTTGAACCGCTGTAATTTCCACCTTTCTGCTTTGGTTGAGAAGAACAAGCAACCAAAAGAGAAACAGCACCTACTGCCAAACCTACTTTAGCAAAACTATTAACTAATTTCAACATTTTTCCACCTTATAAAAATAAAATCAAAGATCATCTTGCACCGCAATCAAAAACATTAGCATGGATTCTGTAGTATAGAATCTTACCATTACTTGGTATCTGTGTCCATGTTGTGCAGTCTTTTTCATCAAATTGATCGCCCTCATTGCGAAGTTCGCAAGTCATAGCTTCTTTAACTGGGGTAAGCACTATTCTATCTCTTGAATCTACAAGATCCATAGTGCCGTTTCTCAAGTCATTCAAGGCACCTTCCCTGATCTGCTCGAAAGAGGGAGCAGCTTTACCATCAGAGCTATCAATGCCTTCAGCCTCACCCAACAACTTACAATTCAAAGGAACGCCATTTACAACAGCTATACCTTTTGCATCATCAATAAGTGGTTTTGGCGTATATTGTGGCAATCTAGGTAACTTATAGTATGCATCACTTGAACTTTTTGTAATCGTAAGCTCTCTAGCAACATCGATATTTTCGTTTCTTTCTTTCAACGACTTTGAATCTGTTGTTTGAGTAGAATAAGACTGCGCATCACTGTCTGCCTCGACACCAACAACTTCATCTGCCAGAGCAACACAAGAAACAACACTTGTAGCAATCAAACCAGCTTTTAGCAAATCTTTAACCAACATATTAACCCTTTATATTTAAATTTTCAATTACTCTACCGACATAGACTCCCACATTTACTGGGAATCTACGCAACCAAACACAAGTAATACTTACTTCTCGCCACACTCAAATACATTAGCATGGATTCTGTAAGATAGAATCTGCCCATTGTCCGGTAGTTTATTCCAAAGAGTGCAATCTTCTTCTTGATACTTATCTTTCTTTGTTCTCATTTGGCAAATCATAGCTTCTTTAGTAACAGAAAGCATTAATCTTTGACCACCTCTTACAAGATCAGCAGCTTGATTTCTCAAATCATTAGTTGCACCCTCTCTGATTTGCTCAAAAGTTGGTCCAGCTTTACCGCTTGCTTCATCTTTACCTTCAACCTCACCCAATACCTTACAATTGTAAGGAACGCTATACGCAACAGCTATGCCTCTTGCATTCTCATTAAGAGTTTTTGGCTCGTATGGAGGATGCTGAGGATCAATAGCATAACCTACTGCCTTATAAACAGCAAACTGACGAGCATTAGGCTCAAGTTCTTGAGAAGCATACTTAGCATTTTTGCTTTTCTTTGGATCTCCAGAGCAAGCCGCCAACATTAAAACAGAACCTGCCACTAAACCAACTTTTACAGAATGGTTCAAGACTTGTTTGTAATTCAACATTTTTACACCTTTTTAGTAAAATTAAAAACATGATAAGCATGACTAGCACACAGCACAATGTTTTTTATCCCGTTATGCTATCAAAAAAAATAAAAAAAATCAAGTAAAAGCTATAAAAAATATGTAGAATAGCTGAAATTTACAACCGATTAACACAAAAATGCTTTAAACATAAAATAATTTATCTAAAGTCATCGGCTTTAATCTTAATGTTATCTAGGATTATCCTGGATAATAAAGTCAATTTCTCTCGCAATATTGCGGAAACAATAATAATGTAGCAAAACTGCGCTAAAAAATAAAATTTAAATCTCACATAAACATAAATTAAAACAAATTCCAAAACACAATTCCTCCCAACCCCTTTATTAAAAACATAAAATTATTATGTATAATGCAAAGATCTAGTGAAAATACAAGAAACAAAAGGATAAAAAGTGTTTCAAAGAAAAAGGCGATTGCGTTTAAATAATGTTATGCGAAATCTTGTGCGTGAAAATGCCTTGAGTGTCAATGATTTTATCTATCCCCTATTTATAGTGGAAGGTAAGGGTATTAGAAATGAGATAGATTCTATGCCCGGCGTGTTTCAAATGAGTTTAGATAATATCCTAAAAGAATGTGAAACTTTACAGAATCTAGGCATTTATGCTATCTTATTATTTGGTGTGCCACCGCAACATAAAAAAGATTCCAGCGGCTCTTACACATGGGATAAACACGGCATTATCCCGCAAAGCGTCCAAGAGATAAAAAAGCATTTTCCACAAATGTATGTTATCGCTGATGTTTGCTTTTGTGAATATACAGATCATGGGCATTGTGGCATCTTAGATTCTAAAATACAATCTGTTGATAATGATGCTACTCTTTTGAATCTTGCTAAGCAAAGCGTGGTATTAGCACAAAGTGGAGTAGATATGCTTGCCCCAAGTGCTATGATGGATGGGCAGATTCTAACTATGCGTAATGCCCTAGATTCTAATGATTTTGTGAATCTTCCTATTATGAGTTACTCTACAAAATTTGCTAGTGCATATTATGGTCCTTTTAGAGAAGTCGCACAAAGTAGCCCTAGCTTTGGCGATAGAAAGAGTTATCAAGAAGATAGTGCAAATGCTAGAGAAGCTATCCTTGAAAGTCTAAATGATGAGAATGAGGGGGCTGATATACTCATGGTAAAACCTGCCTTAGCCTACCTTGATATAGTAAAATCAATACGAGAAAAAAGCTTATTGCCCCTTGCTGTATATAATGTGAGTGGTGAATACGCTCTGCTTAAAGCTGGAGAAAAGCTTGGCATTATCGATTACGAAAAAGTCATGCTAGAAACCCTGCTTAGCTTTAAAAGAGCAGGAGCTGATATTATCATTACTTATCACGCAAAAGAAGCAGCTAAGATTCTAAAAGGCAATTAAGCAAAATATAATGAAACTATATGATTTACAATATTAAAATATTGTGTATTTTTACGAAAAAATATTACTTTTTAAAGAATATGCAAATAAAAATATTATAGAATCTTGCTTTGTAAAGTGAAGCGGAAAAACGAAAGAAGTTTAAGAAAAATCTTAAGCTATTGAAAGAAGTTTTAAAGGTCGTATCACTTATAACAAGCATAGCCTACATGCTAAGACTATTATTGGGATACTAAAGAAAAAGCCCCTCTTAGGAGAGGGGCAAGGGAATTATAACATAAAAGGGCTTAATATGGATTTTCTATTTTGGTGTATGGGTATTTTTATATGTTGTTAGCTATTTTTTAATTGGTATAACGACAGAGAAATCAAGGCATTAAAAGATAGAATCAACAAGCTAGAAAAAGGAGCTAACAATGTGGAAGCTACTTGAGAATATAGGCTTAGGTTTGTTTGTGAATGCCTTGTATTCTATAATGAATCTAAATTTTGAAACAGCACCTTTTATAGTGCTAGTGTTAAGTGTGATACTTATGAGTATGTCAATTTATAGTCAAAGGAAAAATAAATGAGTGCATGGGATATAACAGCGATTATAACCGCAATTATTACGGCTATGGCAGGGATAAAGTTAGTAATTGACTTGAGAAAGGAGAAATAAATGAACAATAACATGAGACAACAACGCAAAAACGAAGTTATGGTTTTGCTTGAGAATAAACAGATACAAGAGCGATTATGTGCTTTATGAAGAAAGGAATGCAATGTCTATAACAACAACTACATGGAATAAAAGCAGTTGGAGAGATTTTCCAATCAAGCAGCACCCAATCTACACAGATAAAAATGCCATAGAATCTGTAGAGAAAGAGCTATCAGGCTTACCACCATTAGTATTTGCTAAAGAAGCAGATAGTTTGAAAGAAAAGTTTGCAAAGGCTAGTCGCGGCGAAGCATTTGTATTGCAAGGGGGCGATTGTGCGGAGAGTTTCTCACAATTTAATGCAAATAATATTAGAGATATGTTTAAGATTATCTTGCAAATGAGTGTGATTCTAACCTTTGCTTCAGGCTGTCCAATAGTGAAAGTCGGTCGTCTAGCAGGGCAGTTTGCAAAGCCTAGAAGTAGCGATACAGAAACAATTGATGGCATAAGTTATCCTAGCTATCGTGGTGATTTAATCAATTCTCAAGAGCTTGATAAAAGAGAGCCAGATCCCACAAGGCTATTAAAAGGTTATCATCAAAGTGCAAGCACACTCAATCTTTTGCGTGCGTTTTCACAAGGTGGATTTGCAAATTTAGAGCAAGTGCATTTATGGAATCTTAGCTTTGTTGAGAATAATAATTTTGGTAAAAAATACGCCGAATTAGCAAGTGATATAGCAAAGTCCCTGCGTTTTATGAAAGCATGTGGCATTGATACAAATAATACTCGACAGCTTAAAGAAGTATCCTTTTATACTTCACATGAAGCCCTTGTATTGCATTATGAAGAGGCTTTAACGAGGCAGGATTCACTCAGTGGCAACTGGTATGACTGCTCTGCACACATGCTATGGATAGGGGAGAGGACACGCGATATTGACCACGCGCATTTAGAGTTTTTACGCGGTGTTAAAAATCCACTTGGGGTAAAAATAGGACCAAATGCTACAAAAGATGATATTCTAAAAATTTGTGATATTTTGAATCCAAACAATGAAGCAGGGCGACTGAATCTTATTGTGCGTATGGGAGCGGATAAAATCGGGGATAAATTCCCAAAATTGCTTAAAGAAGTATGCAGTGATGGGCGTAATATCTTATGGAGTTGCGATCCAATGCATGGTAATACAAAAGTAGCAAGTAGCGGTTATAAAACCCGTGCGTTTGAAGATATTGTAAGTGAAATCGAGCAGTTTTTTGCTATACATGCAGCACAAGGTAGCATTGCAGGTGGTGTGCATCTTGAGATGACTGGCGCTGATGTAACAGAATGCGTGGGGGGAATACAAGCCATTGCGGAAGATAAGCTGCATACAAATTATCACACGCAATGCGATCCAAGGCTAAATGCTACACAGGCACTTGAGCTGAGCTTTATGTTAGCACAAATACTTGCCAATCGAGCTGTATGATATTTCATATAAAATGTTATATAAGTGCATAAAAATTATAATAAGAATTAGATGGGTTATATGCTTATGTTTGTAGTCGTTGCGATCAAAAACAATGAGATGTATCTTAATGCACTTTGATATGTGGGGTTAAAATGCTAAGATACTTTGTATTTCCTGCATACTTATTTTATAAATATGGAGTTTGTGTATCTATGTGTAAGATAAGATATATTTTTATTGAAAGGTGATTAATGGATACAGAAGATGAGCGGAGGCTAGAAGAGTTTGTTGCACAAAGTTTTGATTTTGCAAGGCAAAATGATAAGGAAGCATTAGAGATTATGATTAAAGCTGGATTAAATGTTAATTTGGCTAATCATCATGGAAACACCTTGCTTATGCTTGCTGCCTATAATAATAGCTTGGAAACTGCAAAAATGCTCTTAGAATATGGGGCAGATGTCGATAAAAGAAATGATAAGAATCAAACGCCTTTGGCTGGAGTGTGTTTTAAGGGATATTATGAGATGGCTGAACTTCTCATACAATATGGTGCGGATGTAGACGCAGATAATGGGCGAGGATTAACTCCTATTAATTGCGCCGTTATGTTTAGAAGAAAGAATATCATTGAACTTTTGCTTAAATACAAAAAACAAAGATTGTCTTTTATGCAAAAGATTGCTATTTTTCTCTTTAATAGATGAATGTTTTGAACAACTTTGATTTTGTTAATTTGCATTTATTTTAATATGATAGTGTGTCTAGCAGAGTAATATGGTTATAGACTATATGCTCTGAAAGGATTTAATATGAGCAAAAAGCTTACAACAGCAACAGGCACACCAATCGGTGATAATCAAAACTCGATTACAGCAGGTAGTAGAGGTCCCACACTTTTACAGGATACTTGGCTTTTAGAAAAGTTGGCACATTTTGATCGGGAGAGAATTCCGGAGCGTGTCGTGCATGCTAAAGGAAGTGCAGCTTACGGAGAACTTACAATCACTAACGATATTACCATGTATTCCAAAGCAGATATTTTTAGTCAAGTAGGTAAGAAGACAAAAGCATTTTTACGTTTTTCGACTGTCGCAGGAGAAAGAGGAGCGGCTGATGCAGAACGCGATGTGCGTGGATTTGCATTAAAATTTTATACAAATGAAGGCAATTGGGATATTGTAGGAAATAACACACCTGTCTTTTTTATTAAAGATGCAGTAAAATTTCCTGATTTTATTCATACGCAAAAAAGGGATCCAAAGACAAACTTACGATCTGCAACGGCAGCGTGGGATTTTTGGAGTTTGCATCCAGAATCACTCCATCAAGTAACAATTCTTATGAGTGATAGAGGGATCCCAAGAAGCTATAGGGAGATGCATGGATTTGGTAGTCATACCTATAGTTTTATTAATGCAAAAAATGAGCGTTTTTGGGTAAAGTTTCACTTTAAATCTATGCAAGGAATCCATAACCTAACTAATGCAGAAGCAGAGGCAATTATAGCAAAAGATAGGGAGTCTCATCAAAAAGACTTGTTTGAAAACATTGAAAAAGGAAATTTTCCTAAATGGAGATTCTGTGTGCAGGTTATGCCTGAAAAAGAAGCTCAGAATTACAAGGTAAATCCTTTTGATTTGACAAAGGTATGGAGTCACAAGGATTATCCACTTATTGAAGTGGGAATTTTAGAGCTAAATAAGAATCCAGAAAATTATTTTGCCGAGGTAGAACAAGCCGCATTTAATCCAGCCAATATTGTCCCAGGTGTTGGGTATAGTCCAGATAAGATGTTACAAGGAAGACTTTTTAGCTATGGTGACACGCAGAGATATAGGCTTGGAATCAATCATTCCCAACTTCCTGTAAATGCTGCTATTGCATCTGTGAGTAATACACACAGAGATGGTTACATGCAAAGAGGAAGTTTTGGTGGAGAGAGAAACTATAATCCAAGTATATTTAATGATTATGTGGAAGATTCTAAAGCAATCGAGCCTCCATTGCATATTCAAGAGGGCAATGTTATAACAAGATATAATCATAGAGATGATGACAATGACTACTATAGTCAAGCAGGAGATTTATATCGTCTTATGAATGCTGGTCAAAAAGAAGTGCTTTGTCAAAATATTAAGGAAGCAATGGAAGGTGTGCCAGTTGATATTCAAAGACGACAGATTGAGCACTTCACGAAAGCAGATGCAGCCTATGGTAAGAGAGTGGCCGAACTTTTAGGCTTATAGCCTAAATTCTCTGTGAGCTTGCATGAAACATGACGCAGTGTCTTTAGATATGTGCAGATTATTTGAGTGTCATTGCACTCACATAGAATATAAACTTATTGCAATGGGAAACAATTTAGGAATATGAAGATTTCTGCTATGTGGTTTTTATGATTAAGATTAACCCTTTAGTTGGCTGCATTATATTTTATACAACAAGATGTATGATTATTTAGTAACAATTAAGATTATAATTAGGTTATAGCCCAAGAGCTTGTAAATGCAGACAGATTTCTAAACTTACTTCAAGCTTTGTGCCTTGTATATATTTTTCAGAATCTTTTGTAATAAGATAAAGTTTATTATGTGTAGCTCCAAAACCCATATTAGATTCACTAATAATATTTAGACACATCATAGAGCATTGTTTTTTAATAAGTGCATTTTTTGCGTTAATCTTCGCATTTTCTTTGTCGCATTCTGCTTTAAAGCCAATCTTTATAAGATTAGTAGCATTAAGTGAGGCTAAAATATCTTTGTTTTCATATAAATTTAGGGTCATTGTATCGCCTAAATCTTTCTTTTTTAACTTGCCCTCTCTTTTATGCGGGATATAATCGCTTATTGCTGCTGCCATGAAGAGATAGATTTTCTCATTCTTTATAGAATCTATTGTATGTTTAAGTGCGTTTTCATAATCTTTTGAGCTTTTTACTTGTATGTGTTTAATGCTTGGTGGTAACGTTATCGGCGTTTTAGAGCTAATGAAAATGACTTTCGCACCTAGATAATAGAGCACTAAAGCAAGATTGCTAGCTTGCATACCGCTTGAGTGATTGCTAATACATCGCACAGAATCAATCTCTTCAATACTGCCACCACCTGTAACAATGGCGTATTTATCCTGCCAGTATGGATTGTTAAAAACCGCTTTCTTTAAGGCAAAAAGCATAGTTTCAGTGTCTGCCATCGCCCCATTGCCTATATCACCACATGCTAGCATGCCTAAGGCTGGGTTAATAATCTCATAGCCGCTATTTTTTAGAATCTCTATGTTTTTCTGCGTAATGGGATTTTCTAGCATGAGAGTATTTGCGCTTGGGGCGAGAAGCTTTGGGATATTTGGCAGGGCAAGGGCGGTTGATAGGTAGATATTGTCAGCAATGCCATTTGCGAGTTTATTGAGACTATTTGCAGTGAGTGGTGCAAAGAGAGCAATATCAGCCCATTTCGCATAGCCAATGTGATTTTGCGGTGGGTTGGAATCGTTTTGCATATTGGATTCTAAAATGTTTGAATCCGTGTAAGGCATACTAGCCCAGCATTCATTACTATCATGAAGCAAGGGCGTATTGCTTAGCGTCTCAAAGCTTAGAGGCGTGATGAATTTTAACGCACTCTGCGTAGCGACAACGCGGACTAATGCCCCCTCTTTACGCAAAGATCTAATTAGCATTAAAATCTTATAAATCGCAATAGAGCCACTCACAAATATGAGAATCTTTTTATCTTTTAACATATTTTTCCTTTATGTGCTTATGTGCGATTATACTTAATAATAGGGGAAAATGCAACTATGTATCACATTGTGTTTTAGACTAACCGTTAAAACGCAACGTGATCAAGAACGAATATCTTAAACACGCAAACGACAATTAATGAATCTTGTCAATCTGTAATGTACCATTTTTGACTTCTTTTGTGATATCTTGCCAGTTGTTTTCATTGTAAATGCTGTCATTCACTTGGAAATAGTGGGTAATATTCCATTCATTTTTTTTATGCGTACCAAAACCAGCTGTGATAGGTATTGTTGTAATGATTTTTCTATCTTGCAGATAATTGTTGAGAATGTTTTTTGGCACATTAGGACAACCATTAGGAAGATTCTCGCAAAAAATGCTTGAAATATCGTAATTTGCCATAAGTCTAGAATCTACTTTTAATTCCCCGCTTGTATTAAAATTCTTAAAGAGAAAGAGAATATCAGGTCGCCCCTCTTTTGCTGCTATATTGCTAGGAATGCCTATACTATCGAACCCACTATGATCGCTTACTACAAAAATTTGCGTGTTATCATAAATCTCATTGTCTTTAAGCCATTGTATAAATGTGCTAAGATAGTTCAAGGCACATGCTTCAGAATCATAATGCTTGAAATAAAGTCTTGTTTCTGCCTTATTTCTGTAGGGCATTTCCACTTTATGCGGATAATCATGCCATGCAGTTTTATTGCCAAGTTTATCTTGCCCATTTACAAAGATACATTTTCCTTGCTCATAATACATAGAATATGGAGTATGTGTTATAAGGGTGTGTAAGTATTTAAAGGTTGACTTTTTAGATTCTGTATTATGCAGATGCGTAAAAGCATAAAATGATGAGGTATAAGGTACAGCAGTGATAGCGTTATTATCTATATCTTTATAACGCAGCCATTCGCTATCATTATAAATTCTAGAACGAAACATCTCTGGACTAAAGCGAAATACACCAAAACTTAGAATCTTTTTTATGTTGGCAATACTACCTTTTTCTGCTGCTTCAAATGCCTTAAGAGCAGTATGATTGTTTTGCATGAAATAATCTAAATATGCACGAGTTTGAAATACTACTGCTATATTGTCATTATAGTCTTGTATGCGTTTTGATCCACCAAACATATCATCCACAAAATACGCCACATCATAGCCATTCTTTACAAAAGTATCACCCATAACACCAAAGGCTTCAGTGATACTATCAGCAAGATTATCTTTTCTAGCATTCATATTATATACAGCATAATGCTCCCCGCCGATAAGTGTAGAAAAGCTATGGATGGTAGCATTTGTCGTAGATATAGCGTTATCAAATAGCACAAAGCCATCAAGCTGTGTTTTAAACTCTGGGAATTGCTCTAAGAGTGGATGCATATGTGAGCCACTAAACATATCAAGCACCATAACTACGATATTTTTCTCTGTCTTTGAGTAGGAAAATAACTCTTTTTCATAAGGTTGCAGATTACTATCTTCTGCAACAAGGCTTTTTGGGACTATATAGGTTTTATTTGCTTCCATAATATTAAAGAAAGATATAACACTTAGCACACAAAGACTAATGAGACTAACACTAAAAATACTCTTCAGCCATTTAAAACAAAAATACACAATCGCTACACTTGCTATAAAAGCACACAAGGCATATAAAAGATTATTTGGATTATTAAACTCTGGTTTTTGCAAGACAAAGTGATCCATTACTCCATAATCACCTACAAAAATAAATGTATTGATTATCCCAATAAGAAATAATATGCTTGCAACATATACACCAAACTTAAAAAGTCTTGTTTTATAAAAAAAGCTTGTAATATAAATAATCATAAAGCTAGAACAAAGAAAAGCACCAAATAGTACTGCTAGTGTTTGATAAGTCTCTTTCATAGCAAACTGTGATACATCACTACTATACAAAGCATAAGGGCTAAATACACATATTATAAAGCAGATATTAAGAATAGCTAGAATGCTGATATTACGATAGGTTGCATAAGCCTTAGAATCTAGAGAAGTGTATGGGGTAAATATGTTAAATAATAGAGTTTTGAGTTTTCCTTGTGGTTGTGTAGCTTTGCTTGGTATTTTAGTGCTTTTAGATGAATTGGTGTTGTTAGAATCTCGTTTTTTGGATACTTCGCTTTGCTCAGTATGACAAGACAAAGAATCCGCAATTCTAGTATCTTGGTTAAGATTTGAATCATTAGAATCTCGGCATTCTACGCCAACCCTATCCGCACTTTCACACATTCTAGTAATTGCAGTATTGCTTTGTGAGTTTTGTGTAGATTTGGGGGCAGGAGTTACCTTAGCGGTAGTGACTGCCTCCAAAGACACACAATCTTGCGAATGATTACTTAAAGATGAATGTTTTTTGTGTTTAAATATCTCTTTTAGCAACGCAAACGCCATATTACAAGTCCAATATAATACTAACGCACTAGGCATACTATAGAGTAGCACCAAGAATAATAAGGCAATCAAACTCCCTTGCACTCTTGCACCTAGCTCTTTTGAGCTATAAAAGACATTGATTAAAGTAAAAGCGCTCATCAGTAAAGGCAAGATATGAATACTTAAACCACATAACATAATAGAATCTGGTTTGCTTAAATCATCTATCCATAAGAAACTTACAAACTGGAGATATGAAGCTTTGTTAATAATCTCATACATTGCAAAAAAGAATGGAATCTGCAGGGCTAATCCACCAAGACTACGCAGCGCATAAATAGGGTGATAATTATGCTGCCTGTATAGCGTTTGTGTAAAAGCATAGAGCTTTGCCCTCTTATACACGCTTTTCCACGATTTAATCCTTTTATCTAATTTCTCTTTTAAGTCTGCTTCTTGTTGTGCCTTTTTATCAGTATAGAGAAAGATTTTAAGTAAAAAGAAATTCACCACAAGGCTTAGTAAAATAATGCTTACACCATAGCTTGGTATTATCTTAAGTATATTATGCAATACAACTTCAAGGACTTGTTCCAAAGGAAATATGAAGATATAATAGAGAAGTTCAGTAATCATACATTATCCTTTGCAATGTCTTTTTTAGAATCTAGATTCCGTATAGAATCTTTTTTATCCTGCAAAATAATATGAGAATCTCCACACATACCACTTGCTACATTCTCTAATACTCTATTAATCACATTTATCTCATTATGCAATTCTAGTTTATCTTGCAATCCAGATTCTAGAATCTCTTTTTCTATTCTTAAAATCTCTTGTGCGGTTTTGATACCACCCACACCTTGATACTCCCAAAGAAGTGCTTTCATCTCTCTAATATTTTCTTTTAGCTTGTCATAGCCCTCTTTATCCTGCAATAAAGATTCTATAACGCTTGGCAATCTATCAAACTCACTAGGCTCAATGCTTTTGCCTATCTTGGTTAGAGCATCTTTCACCCAAGGGGTATCATAAATGTCTTCTAAATCATAACCCACAATATTAAAATCAAATGTAGGCGTTAGCACGGGCTTTTCAAACAAGCACACAAAGTCAAATATTACACCGGAGAAATCCCCTATCATCATATCCGCACGATACAAGGCATAGATATTATCCCTGTTATTATCCCATACGATATTGCTGCAATCTTTGGTTTGCTCTCGCAGTGAATCTAGCAGTTCCTTTTCGGAATTATAGCTTTGTGGGTGAGGGCGGATAATAAGATTAAAAGAAGAATCTATAAAAGGTTGAATAAGATTCATACCATATTTGCTAAGCAAAGCCTCTCTCCCCCAAGATGGTGCTAAAAGTATAGTAGTCTTTGTATCTGTCTTTGGAAAAAAGTGTATCTTTTTGTCATCATCTAGTTCTTTATAATCTTGCAACTTTTCTTGTAAAATATCAAGATAAGTGCAGCCGGTGATAACAACTTCTTTTGTTTTAAGATTTCTTACCCTTTCTACTTCGTGGATAAAATCTGTATGTATGATTGAGTTTGTAAAAACACTATCAAAGTAATCAAGGGCAAATACCTCGTAAATATCTACATGTGGGAGCGAGTGGATAATATGGCTATAATGCTTCACACCTTTGCTTCGCTTGATTTGAAGTATATCAAGCTGTGGTGTGCTCATCATTACAATATCAGCTTTAAGGCTATTAAGACGAGAAATAGCTTTAGGGCTATCGCTACTGCCGATGTATTCAAATTGTGCGTTGGGGTTGTGGTTTTGTGCTATGCGTTTGTTTGTATCGTTAGAATCTAGGTTTTTATCATATTGAGTGCGTAAGTGCGAAATATCTTTTTTAGTTTCTATGTTAGATACTTCACCCAAAGGCTCAGTATGACAAGCAGTTGTAGATTCTAATTTCTGTATAGAATCTTTTTTAGAATCTAAATCTTTTGTATATAGTTCAAAATCCTCTTTTGATGAAGTAAGATAGGTGTAAGGATAAGAGATAGAATCTAGATAAGTTAATATAGGCTTAAAAACATTATGATATTGCTTGCCCTCACTATAAAAGACAAGTTTATGATTTTCTTGCTTACCTTTCTTAAGCTTTACCCCTCCCCCGCCAGATGTCAAAGAAATAACTTTATAAAAAATGCTTTTGAAGAAAAAGAGGGCTGAAGCAAAAAGGGCAATAGCAGATGAAAGCAATAAAGAGCCAGTGCCTGGATCAAGATAGGCAAACAAACTACAAGGCATAAGACATAAAAGCAAGATAAATTTATACAGAATCTTCATGTAAATCCTTTAGTTTCTTACAATATTTTCATGCTAAAAATACAATAAAGCAAATAAATTTTCACAACATTAATGATTATTGATAGCAAAAAATAAGCAAAAATTATAACATAAATTATACGAAGACGCTATGAAAATTTCAAGCGTTTCAATAGCTTAGAATATATTCATTCTATATACCACACAACACTATCACACGATTAAGATCCACTAAACAGCTTTTCACAAGATAACTTAATGCAGTATAGAATCTTGTGCTATGGATTATGAAATATATGTAGATTCTATAATACAAGCCCATAATATAAGCAATATAACTTTCAATAAAGTGTGAAATGGGCTATATCTAAAGGTTAAATTATTTTATCGCCTATGACTTTAAAAGCACTTCTAAGTCTCTTGGGAATTTGCCTTTAGAATCTTTTTTTTGCTCCAAGTGCTTCATAAACTTTGTTTGTTCTATTAAACGCTTCACCGCTTTGCTGACCTGTATATGTAGCATATACCCTGCATTCATTATTTTCACATGAAATTATTGTAATTTCGTGTGTTGTTGTCATTGCAAACTCATTAGACCTATATACTTGCACACCACTAAAATTGCCAGATGAGTCATATTGCCCTTGTCTTTCTTCAGAAAAAGCTCCACCAGCAAAATTATATCCCCCAGATCTACTATAATCTCCGATAGCTACCCCATTTACCATATTAAATTCCATACGATAACCACCCATTGCATTATATGTATAATGTTGCTCTTTGTATTCGCCATGTAGTTTATCATTTACAACGCTAAACTCTGCTTCATACCATGGGATTTCTATCCGTTGTTTTCCATGTAGTTTGCCATCTTTATAATGCAATGTAATCTCGCTTTTACCATCTTTAAGCATTATGCTTTCATGATTATCTTTATTGTGCATGTTACTCATATATTGTTTGCCATGCAGCTTACCATCTTTGCAATTTGTCTCATATACTAGCTTTCCGGTTTCTTTATTATGCGCTTTTGTGTTACATATATTTTTCTTGCAATCATTACTTATGCGAACTTCTATGGAGTCAATCTTTTCTAAATATTCCTCAACCGGTTTATATTCCCCTATCATTACAAATTCACTATTAAAAGGATTAAGCATGCGTGTTATAGCCTTTAGGGTTTTATCATCACTATGATACCCCCCCCCCCCCATCTTTTTTATCATCATCTTCTGTATCGTTTGCATAAAATTTAAAAGTCCCATCTTCTATTTGCATATCATTTAGAGTTGGCACTCTACACATTTCATCTGCTAACACTAGGGTATTTACACATAGCACACCACAGAGTATAAAAGCCCCTTTGTGTAACAAGCTTGTAGAAAGTCGCGTAATATTATGGAATCTAGACATATTCTCTCCTTGTAAAAATAAAAATATGATTGTATCTAAAAAATCATAGATTCTATACTCTTTTGTTAAGTAGCATTTCACAATGCGTAAGACAATAAAAATTATCTCCCATCTTCTTTGCAACGTCTAGGTCATGTGTGATAAGCAAAATGCCTAGTTTATAGGTTTTTTGCAAGTGTTTTAGAAGTTTTAAGATTCTATACTGCACGATACTATCAAGGTCTGTTGTGGGTTCATCAGCGATTAAAAAAGGGGCTTTTGTAAGCAGGGCAAGGGCAATCATTGCGCGTTGTAGCATTCCCCCACTCATCTCAAATGGATAGAGTTTCAATACTTCTTTTTGTAAGCCAACTTCATGCAGCATAGATTCCATAATCTTTATATCCCAATGCGTTTTTAGAGCGTTTGCACTCTCTTTTATATGCGTATGAAGTGAATAGAGTGGATTAAAGCAAGAGCGGGGATTTTGCATAATGCTTGCAAAGACTTTTGCGCGTGAAGTCTGTGGATTAATAGGCATATTATCAAGCAATAATTCACCGCTTACCTGCTTTATATTTTTTGGGAGTAAGCCCTGCATAGCAAGGGTTGTAAGCGTTTTCCCACTACCACTTTTACCAAATAGGATAGTTGTTTGTCCTGCTTTTATACTAAGATTCACATCATTTAATAGAATCTTGTTATTACACATTAAAGTGAGATGTTTAAGCGTTAATGTCATAGATTGCCTTTAAAGGATAATATTTGAATCGCAATCAAAATAATCTCGTAAGCTATCACCTAGCATATTAAACAAAGCAACTGCTATAAATAGGGCTAATCCCGGATAAAGCAATAACTCCGGATTGCTAAATACATAATCTTTAGAATCACTTAGCATAACCCCCCATTCTGCCTGTGGTGGCTGCACGCCAAGTCCAAGAAAAGATAGTCCAGCAATATGCAGCATAATATGCCCTATATCCATAGTCGCAAGCACAAAGCATTGTGTAAGGATTGGCGTCAGCATATTGCGTTTAAAAATCTGCCAATTACTCGCACCATAGACTTGTGAGAGTAGCACAAACTCGCGGTGTTTTAATCCTAGCACAATACTGCGGATAATCCTTGCATACCAAGCCCAATGCGTTAGGGCAATAGCAAGCATTACATTTTCTAATCCAGCCCCTAGTATGCCAACTAAAAAGAGTGATAATACAATAGTAGGCAAACTTAAAAACAAATCGCATATCCTCATAATAAACTTATCGATTTTCCCACCAAAAAATCCAGCAATACCACCGATACTTATCCCCAAAAACATAACGCATACTAAGATTATCCCCACAGAAAAAAGCGAGATTCTAGCCCCAAATATTAAACGCGTGAAAATATCCCTGCCAAGATGATCTGTCCCTAAAAAATGCTCTGTGCTAATAGGTGAGAATCTATTATCTAAATCAATCGCATCAGGGGCATAAGGCAAAAAGAATGGTGCAATGAGTGCAATAAGTAGTAAGAAAATAATCATAACAAGAGCGAACTTCCCCATAAAAGAAAGCTTTTTTCTATATAGCTTAGAATCTGTTGTCATCGCACACTTCCAATTTTATAATACATGAGAGCCTTCCATATTCTTTCTTATGCGTGGATCAAGGGCTGCATAACATATATCAATAATGAGATTACACAAAGAAAACACAAGGCACATAATAAGCACAAAGCATTGAATAATAGGATAATCATGATTTGCAATGCCTTGTAAGCTATAATAGCCAATGCCCGGTATCGCAAAAATGCTTTCTATAATAAGCGCTCCACCGATTAACTCCCCAAAGTGCATGCCAAGTGCGGTGATAATAGGCAAAGTCGCATTGTAGAAAACATGCTTGATTGTTACATGTCCCTTTTTTAATCCACGCAAATACGCATAAAGGATATGTCTCTCCTTTGAGACTTCAAGCATATTTGCACGGATAAGGCGTATATTTACACATATTGACATGAAAGCAATGCTTATAGCAGGTAAAATGAATGAATGAAGTCCATCTACACCAAGGGCTGGTAGCCAACCAAGTGTGAGAGAAAAAAGCATAATAAGTAAAAATGCAAACCAAAAGTTAGGCATACAAACACCAATAAAGCAAATAAAGCGAATGAGAAAATCAGGGATTTTATCTCTATAATACGCAGCGATTATCCCAAAAGGCACAGACACTATAATCGTAAGTAAAAACGCAAAGAGTGCAAGTAAAAGTGTATTGGGTAAATAATACAAAAAATCACTCCATACATCTCTATCACTCATATATGACTTACCAAAATCAAGTGAAACTGCCTTTTGTAGCCACAAGAGATATTGCTCTAATATAGGCTTATCTAAGCCAAACTCATGGCGGATCTCTGCTATTACTTCAGGTGTTGAGGGCAGGTTTGAGTTTATAAGATATTGTGCTACTGGATCAGTATTATTCAACCTTAAAAGATAGAAAATAATGAAAGAAGCAAGAAAAAGTATAGGAATAATCATAAAGATTCTATACAAAATGTAGCGAAGCATTATTCATAAAACTCCCAAAATGGAATCTCAAATACCCTTACATCAGGGGCTATGCCTTTGATACCCGCTCTCGCAACAACTTTATTTGTATCATAAGTGAGTGGTATATAAATCTGCGTGCTATATAGCATATCAAGAAAGCTTTGCGTTTGTTTAGCTAGATTTTCTTGTGCTTTATTTGAATCTATTTTTTTGGAATCTGCGTATATATCATAAGGACTTTCAATAAGGGTTTTAATCGCTTTATCAATAGAATCCTTATTTATAGAATCTGTTTTAGGCAAGGCTACTTGTGCCATATAATCAGCATGTCCCTTATGTCTCATGGAGTTGATAAAGGTAAATGGCTCATAAGGCACACCCCATGTTTGACTAAAGCATAACTCAAACTGCCCTTGTGTTTGCTTTTTTCTATACATTGTTACTTCATTTGGGATTAACTCTAAAAAGATTCCAATATCTTTTAATTGTGCTTGCATAATGGTGGCAATGGCTTTTTGTGTGGGATTATTTGCTATGAAGTGAAGTTGAACTTGTAGTTCTTTATTATCTTTATATAGATAGCCATCACTCTTTTTTGTATAGCCCATTTTTGCTAGAAGATTTAGTGCCTTGTCTTTGTTATAGGTTAGCGGCGTGTAGCTTTTTGTCTTTGTAAAGGGGAGATTTTGATTAAATAAAAATTGTGCCTCTTTTTGATAGCCATAATACACAGATTCTATAATCTTTGCTTTATCTATGCTTAGGGCTAGGGCTTCTCGCATATCTTTGTCTTGCAAGGTTTTACTTGCTGGATTTACAATAAGAAATGTGGTAAAGGCTGGGGGGCTAAGAAAGGTTTGAAACTGCTTTGTTTCTGCGATATTATGAAAAATCTCAATAGGGATAGAATCAGAACCATAAATCATATCAACTTGCTTTGTTTTGAGTGCTACTAGCTTTGCATTTGGATCAATTATGATTTTTGTAATGATAGTATCATAATAGATTCCATTATATCTAGCTTTATCCCAATAATGTGGATTTTTACTAAAAGTATTACTTATGCCAACTTTTGTATCTGTTAGCATATATGGACCTGTGCCAATGGGCTTTTTAGGATTATTTTTTGCTAAGTCTAAGTCTTGTGGAATCATACTTGGAGCAATAAAGCGAAAGGGGCGAACAAGGGCTAATTCATTTAATGTTGCAATATAGGGGTGTTTTAGTGTTAGCTTAATCGCATAGTCATCAAGGGCTACTACGCTATCGATTGTCATAACAAGGGCTGACCATGAATGCCTTGCTTTATTCTTTAAAATCGATTGAAAGTTTTTTACAACTGCTTGTGCGTTAAAAGACTCTCCATTAGAAAATAACACATTTTTTCTTAAATGAAAAATATAGCTTTTTCCAGAATCTTTAACCTCCCAAGAGAGTGCTAGCGAGGGTGTAATATTGCCCTTGCTATCAGTCTTTACTAAGCCTTCATAAATCATATTTTGTGCGTAAAGCTGATTGAGATTATAGCCCTGTGGATTCATATCGCCGACATTTTGTGATACTGCTACACGCAAGATATTTTCAGCAAAAGCATAGTGAAAACTACATAGCAATAATAAAGGCAATAAGATTCTATACATGCGATATTCCTTTTATTTGTGATGATTTACAATCTAGTGTTTTGATTTATATTAAATAGTTGAGTGTATATTTTGCTTTTTTGGATTCTCATATTAATTTAGAATCTAAAAATACTTTCACAATAAATCTGCGTAATGATAGCACGAAATAATAAACTATGCTATCTAAATATTACGATTATATTGTAAGTAATATTTTAAATCTAGATCTAGTATCTATCATGTTGAGTGAAGTGGAGTATCTAGTACGGAATGCGAAAAAAAATGTTTCTCTATAAAATCACAACAAGTCGCCTTGGATTCTTTATTTCCATGAACTTGCGTGTTTATGGTGTATTCACTGCCATTGCTTGCACTGCCCTCTGTGTAAAGATTGTATGAGTTTAACACTTTATTGACACTTTCATTTTGTGTTTTTGCAATATTTTGTTTTCGTTTATCCTCTACTTCTTTTGCTTTTACAATCTCTTTGCGATAATTATCCATATCTCCATTTTTTAAATATGTTTTTGCATTTGTATTGCACGATTTTCTTTTTGTTTGGGGCTTATTGCTAATTTGTATGCTTTTGTTTGTGATGATAGATTCCTTTGCATTTCAACTTCTTTTTTTCTTATATTAATATAATCATCAAGTTCTTTCTTTTTTACTGCTATTTCTTTTATTGCTATTACGGCGTATTCTTTTGTTAATTGCCAACCCTTTTTAGCCCCTTTCTTTAAAAGCTGTATGATTTTATTTTCTCTAGTTCTAATTGTTCTTTTTCCTCTTTAGTATAAGGTGTTTGAATATTTACAATAAGATTTGGTGGATTTTTACTCTTGTAGTCTGTGCTGAATACATAAAGGTTGTAAATCCTCTTATCTTGTGTAAAAATAGTAAGGTTTGTATCTATACCTATGAGTTTTGGTCGTATAGATAATACGTTTTCCATGTGCGGCAATTCTTTGACTTCAAAGCCTATGCTATCTCCAAGTGTATAGCCTATAATCTTAGATTCCATAATGATTGTTGAAGTCATTGCATATCGTGTTCTTATTTTAATAGTATCCAAGACTTGATAAATTGACATCAAGGATTGCACTGCCTATTTCTTTTTGTTTAAAAAGCACTTGTCTTTTATTTTTGCTTGCTTGTGATAAAAAGTTAATCTCACTACCGCTTAGAGATAATTTTGAGTAAAGTTGCTCTAATGTTTTTTCATCTTTTGTTGGGAATATAATGTAATTACTCATATTGTCAATAAAGGTGTTTGCATTAGAGATTTCATCTAAGAAGTCAAGGTTTTGTAGTCCCATAGTGATAACGCCATTGATTTTTCTAATCTCTACAATCATTTCAATGATTTTATCTCTCATGTTTTTATCATTTAAATAGTCTCTTAACTCATCAATCCATATAAAAAAACCTTTATTTGCGTTCTTTGAAATGTTTTTTTATTTTATGGAATAAATACATTGCGCTTAATGCAGATAATTTTGGATTTTTTAGAATGCAAAACTAAATAAACATCACATAAAAACATTGCAATATTATTTTAAAGAATTTCAAAACCTTACAAGCTATTTAGATTCTAAAGCAGATGATAAGATACATTACAAGGAACAACAATTAAGTGATTTTACACTGCTACAAACAAAAATCAATAGTTTCTTTACAGAACATGAAAATGAAATAAAACAACAAGAAAAAGATTTAGAACAACAACAATATTATGCTGACTTTATTGAATGGTATATCATTGATAGAAAGATGAGAAATATAGATTATATGCGTAAATCATTGCATGATAAATACAAAAACAATACTTTGCATGAGTATTTAGAAAAATATGATAATACTGCCTTAGTAGATTATAAAGTGCATTTGCGATTGTTAGAAAAAGAAAAAGAGAAAGAGAAACAAAATGCAAATACACAAGAAAATGCCCTTAATAAGAAAGGGCTTGAGAGATAAGAATTATTTAATTACCATCGTCTCTTTGATTTTTTCTAATTTATCTTTAACAAGCCCATAACGAAAGTCTGTATCATGGTCGCTTATTTCTAGCTTATCAATATAAGGATAAAAAACATCATTTAGCCATTTTGCAAGTGCTTTTTTATTATTAAGATTTGTTTGACTAAAACCTGGAAAATTTCCATAGTATTTTTTACTATGTGTATTTATGTAGCTACCTGCAGTTCTAAACATAGTCTCAAGGATACAAGTATCTACAAAACCATACTTCCCACCAAAATATGCCCCATTAAATCCTTGTCCGTTTAAAAGCTTTTCTCTATCATGCTTATCCCATTCTATATTTTTATAAGGCTCTATTATGTGTGTCATATCGCCAACATAACCATCAATCATGTGTCCCCATTCTGCTTTACTATACTTGCCTGTTGCAATATTTGCATAATATATTGCTTGTTTTAGCATTTTCTTTTTATCATCGGGTATATCATTTTCCAACTCCGCAATAACATTATTATCCCAAACAATAACAACTTGATTGTCTTTAAGCGTTTGTTTGTGCTTCCTGTTGTGCTTTTGCTTCTGCCTTTTTCTTTGCCTCTATCTCTTGTAATGTAGCACCTTGCATATTTACACACAATAATGTTGCACCTAAAACTACTGCACCAAGTCTTTTACTTACTTTCAAAAACTTATTTTCCATAAACTATCCTTTTAAAATAAAATAAAAAATGTATTATAACAAAATCACATGTTTATTACATATTTTTGTATTTATCAAATACTTTAAACTTGATAAACTCTGCGATTTTCATATCATATTGTTCTGCCATTGCCCTTAGCTTTTTACTTTCTGCTGGAGTGCAATAGAAACTATATCTCTCTGTGCTTTTTCTCTCTTTATCTTTTAGTGGTGCTCCATATCTTTTCTTTGAAGTTTCGCCCTCTGCATTTTCGATAAATGTTTCTATATCATTTGCCCTTTTTGTTTTTCTTTCTAACTCTACACTTTTAAAAGTGTTTTGTTTTTGTTGATTAATGTCTTTAATACCCATTGTATTTCCTTTCTTATTTTTTAAATACTTTGCTATGTTTTCCTATACGCAATGCTATTAGCTCTAAGACTTCTTTGTCCTGCCTATAAATTAAAACTAAATCAGGTTTTATATGGCAATCTCTAGCACCTGCTAAATCCCCACTTAAAGCATGGTCTTTATATTTTGGTTCTAAAGTCTCATTATTGCAAAGTCTCTCTAAAACCTCCATAGTATGCTTTAAGTCTTGTGGATTTAATTTCTTTGCTTCCTTAGTAAATCTTTTTGTTAAGTGAAGTTTATACGTACTAGATTATGCCCTCACTTTCAAATGCCTCTTTGACACTATTGTAAGTTTTAAGAGTGCCATTTTTTCTTTGCATTTCTACTTCTTGCATGTCTTGCAATATTTGCTTTTCAAATTCTTTTGGATAGCCATTTTCTGTATATTCTAACTCACTTTCTATCCCCTGCTTACTCTCACATATTTCAATATCTGCATGTATTTCACTTGCTAAATCTTTGAAATTCTTTACAAACTCTTGCTTTACATTTTTAATGACTAAAGTCATGCTATTTCCTTTCTCTCTTGTATGTTTATAAGTTACTTATCTTACTAACTTATTTGTTCGCTCATACTTATTGCCTTAATCTCACATAATAATTCATCATAAAACTTGATAAAATCACTATATGCCCTTTCACTCTCATTACAAAGCTCTGTAATGCCTAAACCTAAACCTGTTGCATTCCTATATGCCTCCCTTTCATAGATAACACTACTCATAAGTTTGAGATTATCTAAATCTTTTTCGCTTATGTATATTTGCAGGTCTTTAACCTTATTTATCAAAAATGGATTGGGACTAGCTTTATTAATCAATATTAATGTTTTTGCATGTGGATTCATAACACTGATTTCATCACATATTGTTATCATTCTATCAAGCACTGCAACATCATATTGACTTGGTATTGTTGGCACAATAATAATATCTGCAACAACTAAAGCTTGTCTCATCTCTTTAGAATCTCTACCACCTGTATCAATAACAATACAATCATATTTTTTCTCTAGATTCTTAATCTCTTTTGTTAATCCATATCCTGTTCTCTGTAATGAATTAAACAAAAACTCATGCTCCGCATTTGTCCTTATGTCTATAAAGGCTTCTGTGCTTCTTTGTGGGTCTGAATCTATAAGCAACACTTCATCGCCCTCTTGTGCTAATTTAATGGCGAGATTCACACTCAAAGTAGTTTTACCACTACCACCTTTTTCATTTGCTATTGCAATAACCATTTGAAATCCCTTTAAATAAATTTAATAGATAAAGCAATAAATAAGATAATATTATACCACATTTTATTGCTTATGTATCTATTAATAAGCATTTTTTAAGAGTGAAAAATACATTTAATTAACATTAAATTTATGTTTTTTATTTGCTTCTTTATATATTAATTATCATTTAATATATTGTATATTATCTTATATTTAATAATATTTAAACATTAATTTAAAGAATAATAAAAACTAAAATTTAGCTATTAAAACGCATAAAAAGCATTTATTAGCATATTAATTAATCATACTATCAATCTCAAAACACATAAAAAC
>NZ_FZMS01000107.1 GCF_900198365.1 Helicobacter bilis
ATGTAAAAATAGAACGAGATTCTAAATAATCACTGCAAAACACCGCTTTAATAAAAATAGAACCTAGATTTTAATCTCGCAAGGCATTATCCAAACGGCAAAAATTCTCTACAATACAATCTTTTATTATAAACATGTTATATCCATCTTCATAGAGATACTCTAACTCAAAGTTTTGTGTGTCAAGCGTTGTTTTTACGATATACATGCCTAAGCCAAAACCTTGTGAGAGTGGATTTTTAATATCTTTAAAATAAGGTTTAAAATATTCATTTACATCAAGTTTTAACTTTTCGCTTTTATTTTTTACAATCAAGTCTTTGCCCCTAGATTCTATAATCACTTTAAAATCTATGCTATATTTTATGCCATTATCAAGCAAGTTCTTAATACATAATGTAAATAAATGAAAATCCACTTTCACCAAGTCATCATGGTGCAAAAACACTATATTGTCATTATTATTAGAATCAATAAGTAGCATTTGCATAGCTTCTTTTACAATCTCTCTCAAGGGTATCTCTATCTTTTTTGTCATATAATTCTTACTTGCTAGCTGCTCGATTTTAGCAAACTCATCAATGAGTGAATTAAGCCTTTCAAATACCCCACATAATCTCTGTTTCTGTTTAGAATCTATAACCATTTCCGCTACAATCCGCCCTTTTGTAATCGGTGTCTTAAGCTCGTGCATAATAGATCGTAAAAAAAGCGTCCTTGCTTCACCCACTGCTTTTAGCTTTTCAACAGAATGGTTAAATTCACGCACCAATTCACCTATTTCATCTTGATTTTTAGACCCCCAAACAATCGGTCGAATCTCATTTTCATTTGCCATAATCGCTATTTCATTTTTAATATGACTAAGTGGCATTAGCCGTTTCATAAGTGTGATATAAATAATGACTAAGATAAGCGCACCCATAAAGGTTAGCATGTGATATTTAGACCAATTAAATGCAATAGGATCTTGATAGACAACAAAATTATCCATAGTCCGCAAGGCAATAAATATATCATTCCCATCTTGTATGACACTTACGCTAAAGCTACCCGGATGTGGTGCTGGCTCTTGTGCTATCCTCTCTTGCATATACGCTGTTATAGGCACTTCATAAAAATTCTCTTCTTCAAGAAAGCTTTTTATACCCTCCATACTTGCATTATATTGACGCATTTTACCAATAGCTGCAACGATGATATTATACTGCTTTATACTCTCTATGCCCGGCTGCACCTTGACATAAAAAAGTGAGACTGCTAGGAAACTAGCAAACGCAATGGCAAACAAAATGCTAATTTGAATAAATATAGATGTGCTTCTCCACATATCTAACCTTTAGAATCTAAGTTTAATTACACTGCTTAAAATATGGCATGAAGTGATAAAATAATTTGCAAAATGTGATTATAATGTTAAAAACTCCAATAAAGGAATATAGCTATGATAAAATCTCTAAAAAGTGTGAATGTTTCTAAAAATACAAATATATATAAAAATGCTAGTATTGTTGCGTGTGTAGCCGGTGGTGTAAGCACAACTTTGGCTTATTGTAATAATAAAAAAGAAAAAGGGAAAGAAGTCGCCATGAAACAAGCGATTTTTCATGGGACATTAAATGCGTGTAAGGAGGGTTTAACTTATATCCTAACCACACAGATAAATAAAAGCACAGCTAATGCGATGATACAACATAGCGGCAATAAAGCCTTATATCTTATGAAAAATTTTGGCACAACAGCTTTTAAGCTTGGCACACAAATCGCAATGAACTCTGCAAACGACATTTTAAAATGGCAAAAAGGTGAAACAACAAATAAGGAATGCCTGCAATCTATCAAAAAGAATGCTTGTGGCATTATAGGTGGATTTGTGGTAGCGCGTGGATTCTCTATTGTTTGTGGTGCGGTAATACCGGGTGTTGGCGTATTGGCTGGGGGTATTGCGGGTGCATATATTGGTGAATATGTAGGAAGAAAGATTGCGGAGAGGGTGTAAGTTGTATATCTTATACTATATATTATATTTTTATTACTTTTCTTGCAAGGGATTATTTGTTGGTCTGCATTTTTTATATATTTTTATTTTATGGATTCTATTTAAACACCACAATTATAAAACACTACTCAATCCACTTTTCTACAAAAGTTTTAACTTTTTTAATGTGAGAGTGTTTATCTCTACTCATATCATAAACTAAATATTTTATCTTGTATTTAGCCATAATATGATTGATATGCTTTGGGCAGTAAAGATACATAACTATTCCCTCTTTTATACATAAGTAGCGAACAATAGAATCTATAATAAGATTATTGTAGAAATAGAATCTAAAACAATCGTCTTCTGCTGCCATTTTTTTGAGAAAAAACAAATAATATTGTATCTTGTCCCTGCATACTTGTAAATCATAACTCTCACTTTTATATAAAGGAGAATCCATATATGTCTGCGATACTTTTGCTATCGTATCGCAAAGCTTCTTTCCTCCAAGCAAAATAGTTTTTGAAACATTGTTAATATATGAGCCACAATAATATTTTACATACTCTTTGAATGATTGAATAATGGCGAGTTCCACCATAATATCATCTTTTAAAATGACAATTTTTTCACCTAAAATAAACATAACACTTTCTTTAAAAATTTCTTGCCAATGATCTTGTATCATATTAAAAACTTGCTCCTTAGAAAATTTGCTAAGCAAAATCAAATCAATATCAGAGTATAAACTCATATCTAATCGCCCAAGTGATCCATACGATATGAGTTTATTAAAGCCATTCTTTTTTAATATATTTATCATTTCGCCTGTGTAATGATATTGTTTTAGCGGTAATTTGCTGTTTATCTCTATAAAATCATCTTGTTCTATCGTATGCCAACCAAGTGCTATCCTATCCCACATTTCATAAAGTTTGCCACTTTTTAAGGTTGTATCAAGCAATCTAATCGTGTCTGCAATCTTTGTGGATTCTGCAAAATGATTATTGCTTTCAAAAATTTTTCTTTTTGCTTCTATTCTCTCTAAACATATTTGTAATGGTGCATTTATATACAAAACAACGCAGCTATTATCTCTCATTTTCTTTAGAATCTCTTTAGCAGCATATCCAAATCCACATAGCTCTACAATAGCATTTTCTGTTTCTAACATTGCTTTAGCAAAATATCTTGCAATTTTTATCTCACTTTTTTCACTACCATCGCCATATTTCTTGCGAAAATCATCAATACGCAAAATCTCATACTTGCCTAATTGACACATTATCTTATAAATAGATTCTGCAAAAGTGCTTTTTCCAGCATTGATATTGCCCAAAATAAAAAATCTCATAATGCAGTCCTTTAATCAAGCTGGATTGCGGCTTCTATTGGTTTTTTCTTGCCCATATCACCACAATAATCACAACTTTCAAAATAAGTTTTTTTATAAAATAACCTTAAATCATCTTTTAAATTTTTAGAATCTAGAGAAACAAAATCTCCCTTTAACGCATTAATCCCATATATCTTACTCATTGAGGTGGCAGGAGGGCAAATAAAAATATTGCCGCTACCACCCATATTGCCAATCATAGATACACAATACATACCACAATCAAGAAAGTTTTTTGCAATTTGTTCTTTCGTGCGATTTGCTTTTTTAATTTCTCCAGTTGAAAACCATTTTTGTGCGTCCCAGTGTAAGACAAAATGTCGTATATCATATTGCTTAAGTCGTGTTTGTATGTGGTGCAGCTTTTCTTGTGATTTTAGGCTTTGGACCTGTTTGCTATAATCATCAATTATCACTCTTGCCTTATAGCAATCCTTGAGAGAATGCAGTATATCATCACTTATAGGAATTGTAGCATTTGTAATGATGTCAAAGCTTTTTATTTTTTGTTCATTTTTTATGTAGTCAATAAGTTTAGGTAAATCTTTAAACAATAATGGCTCTCCACCTAAAATTCTTACCGACATAATGCTATCTACAGAATCAAGCAAACATTTTAGATCCTTTGTAATATTTTCTAGCCTACCTTTATAATGTTGCTCTTTTTTAAAGAGGGGCATTAAATCGTGGCAATCTTTACATTTTAAAGTGCATTGTGTTGTTACGACAATCTGCATATATGGGATATCTATCTTGCCACATATAAACCTTATCATAAGCCACATTCTATATATAAACATAAGTTTGCATTTTGTAAATAAGAATCGTAAAAACCTAAAATAAGCACTATATTTTCTTTTATTTCTGTCATAGCCATATACCGCACCCCATCGCATCATTGTTTCGTGCTGTGAAAAATAGCGTTTTTGAAAAGTTGTATCACAAAGCAGTTGTAATCTTTTATAAAATCTCATACCAATCCCCTTATATCAAACTCAAACTTTTCTCCACGCCAAGCAAAGCATAATAAATGCTCTTCACGCCAGAAAAACACACCTTCAAGCATATACACCCACTCTATCTCACTCATATTTTTTTTTGTAATAAATAACAAAGTGTTAGCATAATAAGCCCATCGTGGCTTACAAAAATATCAAGCTCTTTTCTCTTAGAATCTTTTGCTTGTAGCAACTCACTATTTAAGATTCTATGTCCTATATCATCACAAAGTCCCATATACTCTAGTAGCAAATATACACTTTTTTCCACAGGATATACACCATCTATATTTTCTCTATCAAGCATTTTTTGTAAGAGTAGCTTTATATCCTTATTGTAATATTCATAAATATTATGCCATTTACGAGAATCTGAAATCCACATAGCTTTTAATACATTATGTGTGCTAGTCTCTGTATTGATGTCATAGCCTTTTTGTATATGATTAAGCGTTTCTACACACCGCCTAGATTCACTAGAGACAAGATTACACAATATAAATTCATCTCGTAATCCCCTGCCAAACTCTTCTGCCATTATCTTGCCCTCTCTTGTAAGTCCCCAGTGAAAACCTGCTATCTGTATCATCTCTCCATTATACTCCACTTTTTGCCCTTCAACACCGGGGCGAATTGAATGTCGCACAAATAGCTTTGCTCTTACACCACTAGGGATTAAGGCTACACTATCACTCATACTTGCATATATACTTCTCATTTTTGCTCCCTTCTTATTTCCATAGCACTCATAATGCCTTGAAGTTTTGTAACGCCAACTATTTTTAATCCACTTTTATATCTATCTAGCAACACACATAAAACACTTAATCACAAACACAAAAACACACTAACACATAAAAGCCTTGTATAAAGGGTTTTTGCATAAGTGTTTTATAATATGCTTATATGTCATAATTCCTTTTTTTTTACTTCCACATGA
>NZ_FZMS01000041.1 GCF_900198365.1 Helicobacter bilis
AATCGTTTTTTTTTTTTTGTAGTTTGCGATTTGTTTGTTTTTATTAAAATTTTAAATCCTTTGAGCTTTTTATAAAGTTAAAGGAAAATTTAAATTATTTTAAAGGATAAATAATGAGAAAAACTCTTAGCATAATGGCTGTAAGCACATTGCTTACAATAGGGCTTGGCAATACTGCCTTAGCAGATGATGGCGGAGAGAAAAGCGGTCTATTTGTAGGTGTGCATGGTGGTGTTTCACTTTTTGGTGTGGGAATATATAATGAAACAGGTAAAAAAGCAACCGACAGGGAATTAAAGGATAATTTTGGTGTAAATGCCTCAACTGCTTCATTTCATGTTGGTCTAAAAGCTGGTTATCAATACTTCTTTATGTCAATAGTTGGTGCGAGGGGTTATCTTGGTTATGATTTTAATGGTAGTAGAGTGTTTATAAAAGGCTCAAAATTTGTAGCGGGAATGAAAGACATTAATATGTCATTCCACAATATTACATTAAACGCTGATGTAATGGTGAATTTCCTAAATACAGATAGCTTCACGCTTGGTGCGTATGTAGGCTTTGGACTTGGCTATGGTATCACTGGTATTACGGGTCCAAAGGCAACGATTGATATGGTTCTTGGCGATAAGAACTACAATGGATTCAATATCCCTATCAATGTAGGTATTGCAGCGACTTTTGCAGGTTCTCATAAAGTAGAAATCGGTGCAAAAATCCAAGCTCTATCAGCTGGATATAGCTCAAAGACTAAGAATGATAAAAGCGAAATATTAATGAATACACATGTGATTAATGTAGGCTATTCCTACATTTTCTAATGTTTTATTAGATTGTTTTTACATAATCTAGTGTTTTTATTAGGATATTTCTATATCCTTTAATGTTTTTATAGGGCTATTCTTACATTGCCCAGTGTTTTAAGGGCATAAGCCCTTTTGTTTCAACCTATTTGTTCAGTCTTACAACCTTACATTATTAAAATTCCATTCCCACTTTTAAAGTGGAAATCTTTTGTATTTCATAGATATATTCTAGATCCCCCTACTTAACCAACTCTCACAACACAAATAACCATAAACAACTATATCTTAAAATATTGCATGTGTTGTTTTAAGCCATCAGAGATTTGTTCTAGCTTATGAATGGTTTCATTTGTATTTTGCAAGGATTGCCCTGTGCTTACTGATAGATTTGAGATATTTTGCATATCTTTAGCGATACTCTCCATTGTGACTTCTTGTTGGCTTGATAAATGTGCGACTTCTTGGGCTTTTGTGAGAGAATCTTGGGCTTGTTCTTGTATTTGACTAAGCAGTGAAACAGAATTTGAGATAAGCTCTTGTCCCTTTTCAATCTGTGGCACGATGACTTCAATAGATTCTACTGAAGTTTCAATGCCTTGCTGGATTGATTGGATAATCTTTGCAATCTCATTTGTGCTACCTGCCGTGCGTTCGGCAAGCCGCCTTACCTCATCGGCTACGACTGCAAAGCCCCTGCCATGCTCCCCTGCTCTTGCTGCCTCAATGGCTGCATTTAGGGCTAATAGATTAGTCTGATCTGCAATTTCTGCGATAAGATTAGCGCTATTGCTAATCTCAAGTGATTGCTGTTGTAAGCCTCGCATATTATTTGTTGAATCATTAATAAGCATAGTCATCTTGCCTATCTCTTCTGCGGTTGTATTCACCACTTTTACGCCCTCTAGGGATAGCTCCACATTCTTTAATGCATTTTGTTCAGATAGCTTTGCCGCGTTAGAAATCTCTGAAATAGCTTCATTCATCTCATTAATCTTTGTAGCAATCACTGAAGAGCTTTGCGTTTGAATGGTAGAGGCTTGTTGTGCTTCATTTGAAGTTTGTGCGACTTTATGCGTTGCTTCATTGATTTGATTTGAAGATTCTATAACAGCTTGTATAACCTCTTTTAGTCGCCTTTGCATAGCCGCAATAGATGCAAGCATACTGCCCTCACCTTTAAAGGTTACACATTCTTGCAAATTACCATTTGCTATGCGAGATACCGCACGAGAAGCAGAATGTGGCTCACCACCAAGTGAGTTTAACAAGCTACGCATAATATATAAAGCAATCAATACGCCAAAAAGAATACTTGCCCCAACTAGCACAAATAATATTGCCTTAAAGGAATCTACTGCATCTCTTAGCTCTTTTGTAAGATTCTGATTCTTTGATTCTTCTAAATTAATAAATTCATTAATCCTTGCTAGCCATGTAACAAAATGCGGTGCAATCGCTTGTAATTCTTTCTCTGCCAACTCATTTTGCCCACGCTTTTTCATAGCGATAATATTATCAATCATAGGTAGAGTTACCATACGCGTTTGACGGATAGAAGCATAAATGCGACTCTCTTCACTATCAAACATATTTTTTGCTAAAAAGTCTTGCTCCATGCCATTTACGGCTTTCATATAAAAATCTTGCAATGCGTTTATATCTTTCTCAAGATTTAATAATGAAGTCATGTTATTACTATCTGTTAGCATAACATCTCTAATAGCAATAGACCTATCATGCACACTGCCGCGAAAATCTATGGCATGTCTTTGCTTTAGGGCATTAACATCATTGATTTGACGCAAACTTTTAATAATATGATCCACATTAATAAGACTAATAACTGCAATAATACATGTAAAAAGAAGTAGCACACCAAAGCCTATGCCAAGCATGACGCTAACACTCATTTTTTTCTTTTCGGTTATTTCCATGATTACCTCCCTAAACTTTTAAAACACTTTTGCTTTCTGCAAACTTTATAATATATCACATTAAAACTTAACCGCAATATTCTAGCATTTATAAATAAATTTTATAGCGTATAGACTAGATTCTATAAAGTTTTGGGGCTTTGAATGTAAGAATATATCGTTGTCTTGTGTTTTTCATATCCATTTATTCTAGATTCTATATCATTAAAGCTTTACTTGTTATAATAACGCTTTTAGAAACTTTAACAAATTGTCATATTGAGCGTAAGTAAATACTAGCATAGAATCTAAAAGGGATATTTCGTGCTTACGCACCTAATATGACAAGAATTTAGAAACTAAACCACGCAACAAAATCTTGCACTTTTTATCGTAGAATCCACAAAAGATTTGAATAAATCGCTACAATAGCATTTTATTTCTACAAGCGATAAAGGCAAATATTATGTTACAAAACCAACGAGATTGCGATTATAAAAACTACGACTATAAGGCATTTAAGCAACAACATAAAAATTGCATTATAGCAACGACAAAAGAGGAGCTACAAGAAGCCTTGCAAGTAAAGCAACAAGAATATATTGCTTTTTTACAAACAAATATTCAAACAGATAGCACGAAACGAGATTTAAATTACAATCACATAAATGACACAAAACACGCTCCATGCCATATGCAAACAAGCAACACAGAAAAAGCTTTACACGACACACAAGCAGATGAAGCAAAACAAGTTGTAAGTTACAATCAAGTAGATGAAACACAACAAGCCCCGTACAATAATCACATAAAAAACACCAAACAAACTTTGCAAGACAATCACACAGAAGACACAAAGCAACTATTACATTACAGCCAAACAGACAATACAAAACGAGTTTTAAATCATAATCAAACAACCAAACCAAACCAAACTATATGTATCCAAACGGGCATGAGTCATGCAAAATTGCATAATGAAAATATAGATTCTAATATGCATTTCACTTCGCTTGATATTGGTTTCACGCCGACTATGGGGGCTTTACATAACGGACATAAAAGCCTTATAGAATCTAATGTCGCACAAAATCACATAGCCGTTGTATCTATCTTTGTGAATCCAACGCAGTTTAGCCCAACAGAAGATTTATCCACTTATCCACGCACACTTGAGAGAGATATTGAAATGTGTAGGGAAGTAGGCGTTGATATTGTGTTTACGCCAACGAGTGAGATTCTATACACAGATGATGATGAAATAACAATAGAGCCGCCCAAAAAGATGGGCTGCATTCTTGAGGGATACTATCGCCCAACACATTTTAGGGGGGTATTGCAAGTTGTGCTAAAGCTTTTTAATCTCATTTCGCCTACAAGGGCATACTTTGGGCAAAAAGACGCACAGCAGCTACTCATCATAAAAAAAATGGTGCAACATTTATGCCTACCGATAGAAATCATAGGTATGCCAATAGTGCGTGATTATGACAATCTAGCCTTAAGCTCAAGGAATGTATATTTAAGTGAGAGTGAGAGACAACTAGCCCTTGCGATTCCCAAAACAATATTTCATTTACAAGACCTCATCACACAGCAAAATATACGAGATATTGCGATACTAAAACAAGAAGCAGAAAAGATTCTAGGGAATCTAAACATAGATTATATGGATTTTTACAATCATGATTTAACTTTTGCTACAAAAGCACAAAATTGCATTTTTTTACTTGTAGTTCGCATTGGAAAGATACGATTGCTTGATAATCTTTGGATAGAATAGCGGATTTATTTTCACTTTTAGATTCTATGCAACCTAGATTCTATGCAACAAGGAATGTTATGCGTATTTTTATTTTATTTTTTTTAACGATTGCTTTAGCTTTTGGGCAGTATAAAACACTTGATTCTGCCCTGCTTAATGGCACAAAGCAAGTAGATATTGTGTTATATGGGAATTTTATGTCAAGTGGTGGCGGTGGATATTATACAAATAATCTTTATGGCTCAAGTAGATTCTTAGGCAATACAGGCTTACTTAATGCTTCCGTTGGACTTGGCTATACGACTGGTTTTTATTACAATCTGCGTGCAGCAATATCTTTTCGTGCCGCTCAAGGCTTACTAAATTATAACGATGGAGTGAAAAAATACTTCTATAACAATACAGGTAATGAAGTCTTAGGTGGTAGCAGTGTGGCATTGGGGGAATCTTTTATAGAATATTTTGATGGTGATACAGCGATTAAAGCGGGGAGATTTCAGCCTATTAGCCCATGGATTAATCACTTAATTGATGGGATCTGGGTAAGAAATGGGAGTGTGAGAAATCTTGTGATTGAGGCAATATGGGCGTATAATTTTGGTCGTGTAAGCTATTATGAAATGACACGATTTATGCCCCTTGATAAAACAGGCTGGTTTAATCTTGGGTTAAAATACTACTTTAATGGTGATCAAAAAGATATAAAAAATAGTGCATATATGAGTGGTTTTACCACCTTTATACCAAGTGTATTTGCGACTGCGGGCATAAGAGGGCATTTTGCCACAAGATTTAATGGTGGCAATGTGTGGTGGTTTGGTGCTGACTTGGGTTTTGCTGGGAGTTTTGAAGATCATAAAAGTCTCAAGTCTTTTCATAATAACACATTCCTTTTTGATTCTAAAGTTACCATTGGATATAAAAATATTGATGCGATGATTGGCTATGTTGCAAGTGGTAACGCAGGAATGGGTAGTCTTGGAATCTTGGGTGTGGGTAATGGCACACAAGCAGATATATCAAACACTTTTTATACAAATATTCAGCCCTTTTTTGTATGGGGTGGTCGTGCCATTAAAATGGGAAATAACGCACATTTAATCTATGCGGCAACAAGGCTTGGTTTGCTTGATAATAAGCTCAATATGTATTTTGCCTATGGTGCGACTTTCTTTAATGGCTCAAATTATTATGGTGGTAATAGAAAAAATCTTACACAAAGTGAGTTTAACGCCATGCTTGAGTTTGGTATCACACAAACTCTAAGTGCTATCACGCATATAAGCAGCACGCATTTTAGCAGGGGTGTGCCAAGCACATTTGAGATTAATGGCGGATTGCGATTTATGTTCTAACTATATTGTAAATAAACTCTAAAATATGAAGGTTTTATATACTTATATACAAGATTCTATAACAATGCAATATTTTTATAATTTTGTTGCATATAAGGCAAGAATATGCTACACTTGCAACTTTATTTTATATTAGAAAGGGAGCAGTAATGGCTTTTAATTTTAAAGGGATTTTTCGTTCTAGTGCGGCATTAGTTTTAGGTGGTGCGATTATGCTTGGACTACTTGCATGTGGTGATTCTAAGCAAGAAGAGACAAAAAAGCAAGAGAGTGCCATTGAGACAATCAAAAATAATGGCAAGATTCGTGTCGGTGTATTCAGTGATAAACCACCATTTGGATATTATGAAAATAATGAATACAAAGGTTTTGATGTCTATGTCGCAAAGCGTTTTGCAAAAGATTTGCTAGGCGATGAGAATAAGATTGAATTTGTGCCTGTTGAAGCGGCAGCTAGGGCTAGTGCCTTAAAAGCAAATAAAGTAGATATTATCATGGCAAACTTCACAAAAACACCAGAGCGAGAAAAGCAAGTAGATTTTGCAAAGCCTTATATGAAAGTAACGCTAGGTGTGGTTAGCAAAGATGGTGCTATCACAAGTGAAGAGCAATTACAAGGTAAAACTTTGATAGTCAATAAAGGCACAACCGCAGACATTTATTTCAGTAAGCAAAGTGGCATAAACTTACTTAAATTCGAGCAGAATACAGAGACTTTCCAAGCATTCCAGCAAGGAAAAGGCGATGCACTTTCTCATGATTCTACAATGCTTTATGCGTGGGTAAGGCATAATCCAGACTATAAAGTGGGAATCCAATCTATCGGTGAGCAAGATGTAATCGCCCCAGCAGTTAAACAAGGTAATAAAGAATTGCTAGATTGGCTTAATGCTGAAATTGATACTTTACAAAAAGAAGGCTTTTTTAAAGAAGCTTATGATGCAACTTTAGCAAGTGAATTTGGCAGTGAAATCACGGCTGATATGGTTATCTTTGCAGAGTAATTTTAGGTCTTAGAATTTTAATGTTCGCTAGAGATTCTAAGGGTATCTAGTATCGTTGTGGGTTACACACCACCAATAAAACTACTTCTCACAATATTCTAAAAAAGTTTATAATATTTGTCTCACTCTAAAAGATTCTTAGGTATTCATGCAATGCAATAAAGGTAAGCAACTTATTTGCTGCAACCTTTTATCTATAACTCCCCAACTATTAGAATCTTTACTAGCTTATATCAAAATTTAACCCCAACAAACTCTCGTGTTTTAAATCTTTTAACTCTTAGTTTTTAATACACACAATAAGAGTGCTGTTATTTTTACCGGTAAGCTCGTAATGTAGATTTGAGGAGTATCTATCAAAAATATCTGCCCATTTTTTTGCCCTAAAGATTCCTTGTAGCGTGTAGGTGCTATCTTGCCGTGCTAAATACCTTGCAAGTTTAGCGACTTGACAGAATCCTTGTTTATCCTGCAAAGATTGAATGGCATTTTCTAAAATCACTAATTCTTTAGGTTTTGGTGGTATAGCACTTTTTGTAGATATTTGTTTGCTATTAGTAGTGGGGGTTTTATTTGTGGCGGATTTATTGGTAGTTGCTTGGTTATTATTCGTTATTTTGCTTTGTAAGTAGATAAAATGCGTATAGGCATTTTGCAACGATTCTGGCGTTTTCATCTCGCCAAAACCAATTGAAATCTTACCTTTTGCCTGAATCTCTAGGGCTATATCTCTAAAATCACTATCGCTTGAGACGATACAGATATGCTCTATATTGCTTTCATACAGAATCTTATAGGCACTTGCTTGGATTTTTAAATCACTTGTATTTTTAAAACTTTTATGTCGAAAAACCTGAATGGGTATCATACCATATTCTTCAACCACTTGTTGTGTCCAATCGCTTTGCCTACTCCAATCCTTAAAGGCATACTTAAGGACTACTTTACCAAATCGCTTTAATCTTTGAAGGATAAAGGGAATATGCGTAGATGACACATTTTCACAATCAAATAAGATAGCTATCATAATTGTATTACTCCATGTTATAGTGTGAGAATCTACTTGTTGTTACTATGATTCTATTCACAATGATACATGAAATTTTGCCTAATATTTGTTAAAATCTTTGAATGAGCACATATAAATGAACTTTTACTTAACGCTTATTTTCGTTTGCAATAGTAAGCTTTTTTGCTATAATTTCACGGATTGATTAAATATATTTTCTACAAAAAGAGCTATTATGAAAGTTTATCATTTATCACATATTGATTTAGATGGCTATGGCTGTCAGTTTGTTTCGCGTGAATTTTTCAAAGACATTACATTCTATAATGCAAACTATGGCAGAGAAGTCATGGTGAGATTACAAGCTATTTTGCGTGATATAGAATCTCACAAGGCACAAACAGAAAGTGTAAGCATGTTATTTGGCAAACCAGTAAAAGTTGAGCGAGAAAAAAGTAGCACCCCGCAAAAAGAGCAGTTTATAATCCTTATCACAGATTTAAATCTTACGCTAAATGAATCAAAATTTCTAAGTGAGCAAGTAAGAGAGCTAAAAATGGCACAAGTAGATGTTGAGATTGTGCTGCTAGACCATCATGCTACAGGCGAAGAGAGTGCAAATCTGTATAGCTGGTATTATCTTGATATTAATCGCTGTGCGACAAAGATTACTTATGAATATTTGCTAGATCGCTTTGGCTTAGATACTTCTGTGCAGCAGTGGCTAAAGCCTATCGTTGAGATGATTAACTCTGTGGATATATGGCTTGAAGATGGCTTTGGCTTTGAGTTTGGCAAAGTGGCTATGAGTCTTATTGCATCAAGTAATGAGTTTAATCGCTTTATGTTTGATGATGAAAATAGAAATTATAAGCTTAAATTGCTAGATTTTGCGCGTAACTTTTTCATTGAATATAGCACAGAAAAAAGCGGCGGTTTGATTGATGGAAAAGCCTTTGATGAGGTGGGCTTTGATAATGCACTATTTTTTATCAAAAAAGAAGTGCTAGGCGGAAATAAGGATAGTGAGACAATGGATAATATCATCTCACGCGCACAAGTCAAACTGCTTGAGACAAAGAAAGAGCAATGCAAGGTGTATTTTGAAGATAAGGTTGGCTTTCTAAGCTATGGCATGGGTGGCATTTCTGTTGTGGCAAATAAGTTTTTGCAAGAGAATGAAGAGTTTGATTTTTACATGGATGTAAGCAATAGGGGTAATGTGAGTTTGCGATCAAATGGGAATTGCGATGTAAGTGCATTAAGTCAAATGTGCTTTAATGGCGGCGGACATAAGAATGCAAGTGGTGGTCGTATCGATAGCTTTAGAGAGAGCTTTATATATGATGATATTAAAACGCAAGTGCAAGGACATTTGCAAATGAAAGATGAGTGGGAATTGTAGGGGTATTGTATTTTAATGATGGGGCTTTTAGAGAATAGCTACCAATACACTGGAACTATTAATTCATAAACTAAATTCAAACCAATAAGGCTGCAATCATATTTTACCCCTTTCTTAAAATAGCTATACATCTGCATTTTTCATGCTTTCTAAATCCTTGCAAAAAATTATTTCACAATTAAAGTCCTTATTTACATATCTCAGAAACTCGCTATTTATGGGCTAAATCTTGGATTATGCGTAAGTCAAACATGCAATTTTTAAAAAACACTCAACAAAAAAATAAAAAATGCCGATTTAGTTTGCAACAAGACAAGAAAGACCTAAAGACATCTAACATTTAAGGAGCATAAGATGGCTTTTCAAGTAAATACTAACATAAATGCGTTAAACGCACATGTTAATACAGTTGTTACCCAAAGAGGTTTGAAAGATTCTTTGGAAAAGTTAAGTTCAGGTTTGAGAATCAACAAGGCAGCAGATGATGCTTCTGGTATGATTATCGCAGATAGTTTGCGTAGTCAAGCAAGTGCATTGGGACAAGCAATTAGCAACACAAATGATGCTATGGGGATTATCCAAATTGCTGATAAAGCGATGGACGAGCAGCTTAAAATTCTTGACACTGTGAAAGTGAAAGCTACACAAGCGGCACAAGATGGACAAACTACTGAATCAAGAAGAGCGATTCAATCAGACATTACAAGACTTATCCAAGGTCTTGATATGATTGGAAATACTACTTCCTTCAATGGTCAGAAGTTACTATCTGGTGCTTTTACAAACAAAGAATTCCAAGTTGGTGCTTATTCAAATGAATCTATTAAAGCTTCAATTGGTGCAACAACAAGTGATAAAATCGGGCAAGTAAGAGTTGCAACAGGTGGGCTAATTACAGCAGCAAACACAGTTAAGCTTACATTTAAAAATGTAGATGGTGTGAATGATGTGTCATTGCAGTCTGTTAAAATCTCTACAAGCGTTGGCACAGGTATTGGTGTGTTAGCTGACGTTATCAATAAGAACTCTGATAAAACAGGTATTAGAGCAGTTGCAAATGTTATCTCAACTTCTGATGCTATGGTAAAGTCTGGGACAATGTCAAAGGTTATCATTAATGGTATTACAATCGGTGATATTAATGACATTAAAGCTGGGGACTCTGATGGTCGTTTGGTGCAAGCATTCAACGCGGTAACAAACCAAACAGGTGTTGAAGCCTACACAGATGAGAGAGGGCGACTAAACTTGCGAAGTGTTGATGGTCGTGGTATTAAAATCTCTATGGGTGCGAATGAAAAAGGGCAAGATGGTAAAGTCCCACCTACCTCAATTACCTCTATGAATGGCGGTCAAAAGCTTGAAGGCAAAGGTTCTGAAAACTATGGACGATTATCTTTGACACGACTTGATGCAAGGGATATTGTGGTAATGTCTGCTGCTGATGCAAAAGGACTTTATAAGGCGATTGGCTTTGATAACCAGCAGGTTGCTAAAACTGTTGTGAATTTGCGTGATACTATGGGTGAGTTTAACAAGGATGTTAAATCAGCAGCTGGTGCAAACTTTAACTCTGTTGTTGCGAGTGGTGGTGCAGCCCTTGGTGCTGGTGTTATGACTTTAAGAGGTGCGATGGTTGTTATGGATATTGCTGAATCTGCGACTAAGATTCTAGATAGAATCCGTGCGGATTTAGGTTCTGTTCAAGGGCAAATGATTTCAACCGTGAATAACATTTCTGTAACACAAGTAAATGTTAAAGCGGCTGAAAGTCAAATTAGAGAAGTGGATTTCGCTCAAGAATCTGCAAACTTTAATAAGCTTAATATCTTAGCTCAATCTGGTAGCTATGCGATGAGTCAAGCAAACGCTGTGCAACAACATGTTATCCGCTTGCTTCAATAGTAGCTATTAGGGCTTGGCTTAAGCCTGCTTAACTTTTACTTTGTCTCCTTATAAGTTACCCTTTTTAAAAGGGTAATGCTATACCCACAAATATGGAAACGAAGTAACATTTTTGTTCCGCTAAAAACCATCATTTACTCAAAAAATACTACAAGCTATACAATATAAGATTGTTAAAAATGCCTAAAATACGAATGCTTATGCTATGCGATTTGGGAAAAATGAATTTTCTAAAAAAATAGGTCTAAACACTTTGATATAAATAAATTATGCTATAATATTAGGCTAAAAGTTTATGGGATTTTAGAATCATAAGGAACTTATCATGATGAATGAACTACTAAGCAAGACTATCGAAAACTTGCCGCCATTGCCAGAAACCGTGGTGAAATTGCGTAACTATATCGACAAGTCTGGCTCTGATGTGCGTGTGCAAGAAGTGGTTAATATCATTTCACAAGACCCTCTTTTGACTGCTGATTTATTGCGTTTGGCAAACTCCCCTTATTATGGATTCTCACGCGAAATCTCTACAATCAATCAAGTAGTTGCACTTTTAGGTGTAACAAATATAAAAAATATTGCCATTGCTAATTCATTAAAAGGTAAGCTAACGATTAATGTCGCCCCTTATGGTTTGGATACACAGACATTTTTACGCAATTCTAGCGAAGAGGCAAATTTTGTTACCGAATGGCTAGGCGATGAAGATAAGAAATTAGCACAGGAGCTTGTCCCCTGCGTTATGCTTTTGCGTCTTGGTATGATTCTATTTTCAAGTATGCTTATACAACAAAAAAAAGATAAAGAGTTTTTAGAACTCATCAAACAAAATAATTATCAAAATATTTCATTTGTAGAAAACGAGTTTTTTGGCACTGATCATTTATCATTTTCAGGTTTTCTTTTCAATCATTGGAAATTTGATGAAGACTTGATTGAAAGTCTTGCCTATATTACCGCACCACATGCAGCTTCCGATCATGTTAAGAAAAACTCTTATGCACTTGCTATTGCAAATAGAATCTTTGAGCCATATCAAGGTGGTAGCCCATATAATGTGCATGAAGCAGTCGCTTTAATACAAGAGGCAGCATCACAAGGTATTAAATTTGACCTTGATAATTTTAAAAGCAAACTACCACATGAAGCAAAAATCAATTTAAGTGTCGCCGTGTATTAATCCCCACTTTTTAGCGGTTTTACCGCATAAGATTCTATATTCCTAACCAAATTTGGGTGGGTTGCGGGGTTTAGGGTGCAATTTATAGAGTCTAGATTCTAATATTTGTCATGTTGAGCGTAGCGAAACATCTAAAGACTTGGAAATGATAAAAGAGTCTAAACAAGATTCTAATATAGAATCTAGAAAAGATATTTCGTGTTTGCGCACTCAAAATGACAAGAATCTAGATCCATAACAAATTATCATACTGAGGCATTAGCCGAAGTATCTAACACAGAATCTAATTCTATTCCTATTTACAAGGTTTATCATGCAAGATTTTATTAATCCTTATAGAGATACAAAACATATACAAGCATTAAGCAGTAAAATTAATAAGATTTCATCAAACCTGCAAGACAAACTCTACATTATGGAAGTTTGTGGCGGACATACACATACACTTATGAAATACGGCTTAAAAAGCCTTTTAGATTCTACAAACATTTCTTTCATACATGGACCGGGCTGCCCTGTGTGTATCATGCCAAAATCACGCATTTCACAAGCCTACACACTCGCCATGATGCCTGATGTCATCTTACTCACATTAGGCGATATGATTAAAGTGCCGGGGGCTTCTGGCTCTTTAGCTGATGCGCGTGCAAGGGGTGCTGATGTGAGGTTTGTGTATTCCCCATTTGATTGCCTAGCAATTGCAAAAGAAAATCCAAATAAAAAAATCGTGTATTTTGCCATAGGTTTTGAAACGACAACGCCAATGACTGCGGCATTACTCAATCGTGCTATCAGCATGGGATTAGAGAATCTCTTCTTGCATATCAACCATGTTTTAGTGCCTCCACCTGTGCGTGCTATCCTTGATGATAAAAGAGCAAAGGTAAATGCCCTTATCGCTCCATCTCATGTGAGTGTGATAAGTGGGTCTAAAATCTATGTGCCACTTGCAAATGATTATAAGATTCCAATCGTTGTAAGCGGTTTTGAGCCAGTGGATATGCTTGAGAGTATTTTGCATATTGTAGAGCAAAAACTCGCAGGAAAGCATGAAGTCTTTATGCAATATTCCCGTGCTGTAAGCATGGAGGGAAATCTTAAAGCTCAAGAGATGACAAATACTTATTTTGAAATTGCTCCAAGCTTTGTGTGGAGGGGGCTAGGGGCTATCCCTAACTCAAGTTTAAGATTAAAAAAAGAATATCAAAAGTTTGACGCAGAGATTCATTTTAATCTTGAAGAAGTGGAAGCTAAAGAGTCAAAGCATTGCCTTTGCGGTGAGATTCTAAAAGGACTTGCTATGCCAAAAGATTGCAAAGTTTTTGGTAAATCTTGCACGCCAACAAAACCTATGGGAAGCTGCATGGTAAGTAGCGAGGGTGCTTGTGCGGCGTATTATAAATATGGTGCGTTGCAGTGATTTTAATAAATAGAATCTTTGTATATTAAGAAGTCTTTTGTATCGCTTCCTTGCATATCAAAGTTCTTACTTAGAATCTTTTATAGCAGAGTTATTTAAAGAATCTTTGATACATAGATTCAAAGAATATGAAATAAATAAGGTTTCAAAAAGAAAACTTATCTCAAATCACACAATACAATACGGCATTCATAATGGCATGTAAATACAACTAAATCTATTATATGAAATACAAGAATAATATTGTGGCAAACATTGCCACAATATGCAAGAAGGAAGGGAAGAAGAGAGACTTATGCTGTGAAATTTATCTTGGTTCTAGTCATCAAGCAATTCTACATATATTTTCCCATCATCTGTATGTCTTGCTGTATAATGTGCGGTAACCTCTTTATTTCGACCCGTTGGCGTATGTGTTATTTTAGCCATCGCTTGACATGTAACTTGTTTTTTTTGTTTCATTTTTCTCATTTGTTGCAAAACCACTGAAGCTTACTTTCAAATCCTTACTTTCATTGCCAAATACCTGCTTAAATTGATTTTTAACTATCTGTTGCAAAAGGTCTTCAACTTGCTTATCATTACAATTTGGCATACTATTACCACAACCAACGATAAAAAATCCTGCTACACATAAACTCGCAATTTTATATAATTTCATACTATATCCTTTCAAATCAAAAAATTAAAATTAAACAAAAAACCTAACAAAAACTACACGCCAAGCTGCATAAGCATCATATTGAGCTTATTGAGATTATCTACTTTAATGCCTTTTGCACGAAAAATAAATCCGCTAACCACCAAATATAAAGTCCGCCAAGAGTGCATATTTTTGCTATACCCATACCTATATCACCCTTATAGAATCTATCTACACCAACTACACCACCAATTATGCCACATATTAATCCTGTCATAGGGGTTTTAAACTGGATTGTAGCTAGCATACTTGCCTTATCGTCAGGTAACTTTTCGAGCCGCTTTTGTATGCCAACAAGTGTGCCTTCAGGTAAGAGATTCACCCATGTAGCAGTAAGTGCCATAAGCTGACCTTGATCCATTGTTTCTCCTTACTTAAACTAAATTGAAAGTTGATTTTACAAAAAAAACGAGTCAAGCATTATTAAACATTTATTTACAATTATTATAAAACATAATAAAAATATGAAAAATTTTATGAAATAGAGTTGCTAAGAATGCAAAAATATGAAGTAAATATGCTGTGTAGAAATTCTCAAGCAATGGAGTGTAAAGCCTGATACCAAATAGACAACATAAAATCTTAAAAATACAGATTCTATTTTGTGTTGCAATGTAGCTAGAATAAAATATCTTTTTGGAATCCATATTGGATATATTCTGTTGCATTTTGCGTATTGCCCATAGAATCTTAGCCTGTCATGATTAAAAGTAAATTCACAGAAAGTGTAATAAATATAACCCTTAAATGCTAACGATTCTTAAAAGCCCAAGTATCACAATCTATAAGATTCAACATGTAAATACAATATAGCTTTATTGCATAGATTCAAACCTAAATCGTCCTTAAAAACTTAACACTTAAAACTTATAACTATACGCAATGTAGGGATTATAGTCTGCTACCAAGCCATCTTGCTCTACGCGCAGTGATGGAGTTGGTAGGAATTTTACGCCGATTTCTACCCTATGATGATGGGCGATTAATGCACTAAATCCACCTTGCACCATTACATTACCGCTTGCTTTAAAGTTGCTTACTTCTTGTGATGATGGCGTAATAATGGGCGTTTGCATATCAAAATAGATAAATGCACCAGCCCCGATACCAGCAAAAAATCCTAGCGTATTCTTATAATTTTTATCAATGAAAAAATCCACCATAATATCTAGCCCAAGACTTGCCATGAGAAAAGTGCCATTGTAAGCATTTGCATCTGTGCGTATGGGTGAAAGATTGTCATTTGTAAAATCTAGGGCGAAATATCCACGCATACCTATGTATTCATCAAGGTAGCTAATCACCCCACCTCTAACGCCCATTCCCATGCTAAATACATAAGAAGGTTTATTATTCAGCAATCTTTGAGTGGGTATCATATTGAGTGCGACCATGACATACATGCCATTTCTCTCTTTATTTGCTTGTTTGAGTAGTGAAAGCTGTTTTGGGCTTTTTTGTGGTAAGCTAGTCTTTCTTTGCACAGAAATATTTGTTTGTTGTTGGGCGGTGCTTAGTGGCTGTAGATAATTAGCGGTATTATCTTTTGGAAAAGCATTAAAATCATTAGCACAGCATATACTAAAACTAAGGCAATATAATAGCTTTTTTATAGAATCCATTCTCTTAACAACCTTATACAAACGCATTTTAAAGCAAACTTTCTTCATAGCTAATAATTCCATTTTTAAATAATTTTTCACTTTGTTTCTCTAGTGTCGGTATGCCTTGATAAAGAGATTCTATAAAAACTTCATTCTCAAGCATTGAAGTTTTAGAATCTAACTTTTTATGAATGCTAAAATCAAATACTTCTTGCAATAAGATTCTCTTCCCATAGCCCTGTCCATAGCACTCATGACAGCCTCGTGCGTGAAATCTCCCTTGTATTTCTTCCTTACATGCAGGACAGAGTGTTTGTATTAATCGTTGAGAGATTATAAGCTTTAGTGTGGTTTGCAAAATGTATTCCTTTGCACCAAGATCATATAATCTAGCAAGGCTACTTTTGCAATCACTTGAGTGGATACTAGCTATTACTAAATGCCCTGTTAAAGCCGCTCTCAAAGCAATATCTAATGTCGCATTATCGCGTATTTCGCCTATCATAATAATATCTGGGTCTTGACGCAATATGTATTTTAATGCCTTTGCAAAGTCAAGTGATAGCTCTTCATTGACTTGCGTTTGTGTTATACCTTGTATTTCTTGCTCGATGGGGTCTTCTATTGTTATAATCTTTTTTGTGCCATTGTGTAGGAATCTAAGGCAATTATAAAGCAGTGTGCTTTTGCCACTTCCTGTTGGACCGCTAATAAGGATAAGTCCGCTTTTTGTAAGCAAAGCTTTTTTTAGAATCTCTAGAATCTCTACTGATAATCCTAAAGTATCTAAGCTTTCAAATCGTCTATTTGCATGTGGGATACGCAATACAATGCTTTCACCTCGCAATGTCGGCATAAAAGATAATCGCACATCACAATCTCTCCTATCGTTTTTATAGATAAGATTCTCTAGCTTTAGATGTCCATCTTGTGGTAATCTCATTTCATTAATATCAAGTTTGCATAAAAGCTTTAGTTTCTGTGAGATTTTTGCAAATAATGTAGTATTTATATCCAAAAAATGCACCAAGATTCCATCAATGCGTAATAGGCAGAAGGCTTTAGAATCTTGCAAGAATAGATGAATGTCACTTGCTTGCATAGTAAGCCCAAAACTAACTAAAGATTCTACAAAATTGCTTTGCAATTCCTCTCTTTGACAATATTGTTGTAATTGCAAAGCAAGGCTTATTTCTTTTAAAAAGTCTTGTTTGCATAGATAAAAGATGAATTCTTCTTTATAGCTTTGTTGCAGTTTTTTTGTAAGTGTATCTCTATAACTCGCACTAAAAGGCTCATAAGGTAATACACCAAGTCTATATATAGAATCTGTGCTTTTATGCTTATCATAAAAAATTATATTTGGGAGATAGTTTTGCGGTATTTGCAAGGTTGCATGGATAATATGATAGCTACTTGATAATAGAGATAAATGTTTATCGCTCAAGTCTTTTTGCATAAGATAGGATTCAAAGTAGGGGTGAGATTCTATAAATTTAGAAAAGATTATTGCCTTTTGCGTGGTGAGTAATGTATAAAGAGATTCTAAAAAATCTTTTTTGGATTTAGAATCTAGTGTATTAAAATAGTCTTGTGATTGAATATAGGGATTAGTGTGTAAAGATTCTGTGATAAGAGATTGTGTCATAATGTTTGCCTATATTGCTTCTTTTAATTCTTATTTAGAGATTCCATAAATAAAGGGTCTTTACATAAACATTCTTCAAATAAATATTTGTGTTCTTCTGGCAGGGCTTTAAAAATGGTATAGGCTAACTCTCGAATCTCTTTTAATGCTGCCTTTGCGGTCCTTAGCTCTAAAAAGTTTTGCAAACTTCTAGCATTTATACTCCATGCTAATTCGCTCTTATAGCATTCAGGGATTAAATACTTTGCTATATCATTAGCAATGCCATCTTTTACCGCTAAACGCAGATTTTCTAAGGCTTTTATACTTTGGTCTTTTACTCTTTCATTGCTTGAAAGCATGATATATTTTTCTGCTCTTTTATAGTTTTCTTCACATAGGGGCAAAAAGCTTTCTTCTTTATTGAGTTCTTTTAGCGTATATCTTGTGCTTTTTACTGATAAGCTTGCTATTCTATGACGGGCTAATTCTTGCAAGCATGCCCTTGTTATACCTTTAATCTCAAAGTTATAATACAAATGCTCTAGCGTAGATTTATGCTTATTTACATTTCCTACACGATATATTAAGCCTTTATCAATATCGCCACCATTATCGCTTTTATTATGACTATCCCAACAAGTGCGTATAGCCCTGCTACAAACACTTAAAGGGGTAAAATGCAATAGCGTTACTTGTATGCTAGTTCGTGTGTGAATCTCTTTTGTTTCTAAACTCTCTTGTGCCATTACCACCCTCTTGTTGTCTTTTATCATGCTGTATTGATTATGTTTTAGAATATGATTTTAATGCGTTAAATTTTGTAAAAATCAGCGAAATTATAGCAAAAAATTGCCAAAAATAATGCGTTCATATTCTTGCTAGATTCTCATATTTGTGAGAAAAATTTCTAAAAGAAATTATTTTTTAAGTATAATCAAGCTTTTATATTCAAACTATATTTGGACTAGAGGGCTTTGTATGTATTCACACTTGTTTTATATCATCATGTGGGCAGTTTGCTTTGTGCTTGTTATACCTGTGCTTATTGTGGGCGTTATCTATGTATTTATGAGTAATAAGCCGCCAAAAAAAGTTGAAAATACAATGCAAATCATGTTTAATATCATAAAAGGCGCACAGACAAAAGCCGCATTTACCGCTTCACTAGAGCAATTTAAGGGCAAATATGGTGTGCTAACTGATGAAAAAAACTTTGACTTGTGGATTCAGTGTATTAAAGAATTAGCCAATTCAACACATTGGGATACAGACGCGATAGCAAAGTTTGGACAAGAATTAGAAGATAAAAATGCAGCACATGCAAAGAAAATAGCCGTAGCCATAGCCACAGTGCTTAAAACAAAAGATCAGAAAAAATAAGATTCTAAGAGTAGATATGAATAAATTAGCAATTTATCCGGGGACATTTGACCCACTTACAAACGGGCATTTAGATATTATCAAACGCAGTAGCAAAATGTTTCAACAAGTAGTAGTTGCAGTAGCAAACTCTGAAAGTAAGAATCCACTTTATAGCTTGGAGCAAAGAGAGAAAATGATAAACCTTGCATTAGAGGAACATAAAAATGAGATTCCAAATGTAAGCTGCATTACCTTTAGTAATCTACTTGCAAGTTTAGCTACTGATATGAAAGCAAAGGTGATTATAAGGGGATTGCGTGTAGTGAGTGATTTTGAATATGAGCTACAAATGGGCTATGCAAATGCCTCGCTGAATGACTCGCTTGATACAATATATTTTATGCCAACATTGCAAAATGCCTTTATTAGCTCATCTATTGTGCGTAGCATTATCGTGCATGGTGGTAAATTTAGCCATCTTGTGCCAGAAAGCATTCATTCCTATATACAGCAATTACACACAAAAGAGTCGCAATGAAATACTATGTAATTGAAGGCATTGATACGAGTGGAAAGACAACGCAATGTAATCTCATAAAGCAAAACTACCCTTGCGTGAGTTTAGAAAACTATAAAGATTCCATAAAAGATTCTATCATCGTATTAAATGAGCCCGGCAGCACATATCTTGGGAATATTGTAAGAAAGATTCTACTAGATAGCCAAACACAGATAAATGAAAAAAGCTCATTTTTACTCTTTTTAGCTCAAAGGGCTGAACTCTTTTTACAACTAAAAAATATATCAAATACAATTATCGCTGATAGAAGCCTTATCTCTGGTGTAGCCTATGCTAAAACGATAAATATGCGTGAAGCCCTAATGCTAAATCTCTTTGCAACGGGGGGAATCTTACCACAAAAAATAGTCTTTTTAGAAACTTCAAAAGACACGCTAAAAAGTCGTCTTAATGAAAAAAGCCTTGATAACATAGAGCAAAAAGGCATACAATACCTACTTGACACGCAAAGCTACTTTAAAGAGATATTAGCGTATTTACAAGATGAAAACTTTCTAGAATCTAACCCCAACATAAAAAAGCCAGATATTTTAACACTAGATTCTGCCATGCCTAAAGAAGAAATACACAAAAGAATTTGTAGCTTTTTTGGAATCTAAATGTATTGCTCAATGTGTGGAAGGCTTACATGGCATATTATATGCAAAGAGTGTTTAAAACATTTAGAATACATAGATTCTAAACGAGTGCTTGATAATGGAGTAAAAGTTTTTAGCAGCTTTGCTTTCAGTGAGTTAAAACTACTACTAGCAAGTAAAAATAATATTATCGGTAGTCGCATTTTTAAACGACTAGGTATCTATGGAATCTCAAACTTCTTTGAAAGATATAAAGATTTAGCTAAACTAAAGAAGCAAGAAGTAGCCATTCTATCTATACGCAATAAAGCTATTGGCATGTATTCTCATAGTGCGATTTTAGCACAATGCTTTAAGACATACGGATTCAAAGTCTTTCATAACGCCTTAATCATAGGTAATAATAGCCACTTCTCTCATCTTACAAAAGAAGAGAGACGGACGCTTGGTAGAAACTTTTCATTTCATTTTAAGCATGATTATTTAGCTGTGATTCTAGTTGATGATATTATAACGACAGGACAAACCCTGCTTGAAGCAAGTGATATTGTTAAGCAAAATAGCTACACACCGCTCTTTGCATGGACACTTTGTGATTCTAGGTATTAGATCATAGATTTAACTTCGGTATTAAAATATTGTATAATAACTTTTACACATAAAAACTAGGATAAATTGTAAAAGGATATGTATGCAAGCCATCATTTTAGCAGCAGGGTTTGGCTCAAGGCTTAAGCCAATGACCCTAAATAAGCCAAAACCGCTTTTAGAGATTCGCGGGAAAAGCATTTTAGAAAATATGATTTCTATCTTAAGAAAAGGTGGGGTGCAAGATATTATCGTTGTAACAGGCTATAAGAATCATTTGTTTGATTCTCTCTCCAAAAAGCTTCATTTTGAAAAAATTATATTTGATGACTATGCTATTTGCAATAGCTCTCAATCGCTTTTATATGTAAAGCATAGAATCCAAAAAGGCACAATCATCTTAAATGGTGATTTATATATTACAGAAGATTTTTGTAGGTTTTTTAAAAGTGGGGTATCGCAATTTTTAGCACAAAAGATTCCAGATAATACGACTGCGTGGGGCTATATCGTTGATGAAAATTATAGAATCTTAGATATTGATACAAATGCGACAAGTGGCTATGGAGATGGCATTGCGTATTTTGATAATACGCAAGATGTAGCAATTTTTAAAGAAGAACTAGAGCAATGCAGTAGTGATGAATATTGGGAATATGCGGTGTTAAGAAGTTTAGATTCTATAAATTATTATGCCTTTCCTTGCGATACTTTATACACAGAGATTGATAGCTTTGCTGATGCGCTTTATCACAGACTTTTAACGCCAGAAGAGATTGCGATTCAATGTGCCGATGATAAAAAAGCAGTGCGTTTAGCAGGTATTACAAATATTAATTATCTCATTACATTTCAAGGCAAACAAAAAGTGATAAGAATCCCGGGCAGTGGGACAGAAAATGTGATTGACAGACAAGGTGAGCGAAGCATTTTGGAACTTATAGAGAATCTAGATATTACGCCTAAGAGTGAATTTTATGGTAGTGGCATAAAAATGAGTGATTTTTTATGCGATTATAAAAGCTTAGAAAAAGCCCAAATCACAGAAAAAGTATTAGAAAAACTCCTTGATTCACTCTTAAAACTTCACAGCATACCGCACAAAGATAATACAGAATATAAGCCCATAAAACTTTACAATGAGATTCTAAAATATGAGAAATTAGCAAAAATTTCACTCACAACGCCAAAAGAGCATAAATATGTCATCGAAGTGGCAAGAAGGCTTGACAATGGGGGGGGGGGGTGCTATGCCATAGAGATTTGCAATTACCCAATATCCTTTTTAATGGAAGTGAGATAAAACTCATTGATTTTGAATATGCTGGCTTTAGCTGCATTGAATGGGAGTTTGGGAATCTAGTCGCAGAGTTAGAACTCACTCAAGCACAAATAGAGCATATCATACACTACTACAATAAAAATAACTGCAATAAAAACAACTCCAATAAAAATAGTTTGCAAACACTTACCTTTCAAAGTGTGATTGAAGGCTCACTTATGGCAAACTATATCTGGGCGTTATGGGGGTGGATTTATAATCGCATTGATTTAGGAAGAGATTATCTTTTTAGATTCCAAAACAATCTTACTTTATTACAGAATCTTACGAAAAATAAGTCTTTGGGGGTATGATATGTGGAAAATAAGCGGACATATTTTAGCTTTTAGCAGCGTGTTTTTTTGGTCAGCTCTTTATGTTTCTGTGAAGATTCTACTAGATTATTTATCGCCTTTTGAATTGCTTATGTTGCAGTTTGTATTCGGCTATATTATGCTATTTATGATGAAGCCAACTTTTCTTAGAATCTCACTCAAAGAGGAAGCAATGTTTGCCATTGCGGGTTTATGTGGGATTAGCATTTATAATCTATTTTTGAATCTAGCCATAGAGCAAACCTATGCCTCAAATGTGAGTGTCATCATCGCTACCGCCCCACTTTTTACGGGCATTTTTGCTTTTATGCTTAGGATTGAAAAGCCTTATAGAAATTTTTTTATAGGCTTTATGCTGTGTATTATAGGCATTATTTTGCTGAGTTATGGCGATGGTGAAGCGGTAGGATTTAACCCATTTGGCGATATGTTGGCTTTAATCTCGGCTATTGGCTGGGGTGCATATTCTGTGGCGATTGTTAGCATTATGGATAGGGGATATAACATCATTATTGCGACAAGAAAGATAGTGTTTTATGGAATCTTATTTTTAATCCCGGGCTTTTTTATATTTGATTTTAAGCCGCAATGGCACGAACTTTTAGAACCTATGATAGGGTTTAATTTCATTTTTATTGTGCTTTTTCCATCAGCCCTTTGCTTTTTAATGTGGAACAAGGCGACTTTGCTTATCGGTGCGATTAAGACAAATATTTATGTGTATCTTACGCCTATTATTACGATTATCGTGGCGATGATAGCCATTGATGAACGACTTGGATTCTACGGAATCATAGGGGTTGTTTTAACCCTTTGTGGTGTTATTATTGGTGAGTATAGGAATAAGAGAGTATAGTTTATTCTAACTTCAAGCATTTGACTGAATCTAAAACTACATGCTTAAATATAAGCTAAACTTAAAGCATTTTAGCAGATTGCTACAATGCTTTCTAACCTTTCAACTTTTGCTGGTCTTTAAGATAATTAAAAAGTAATTCACTATATCCAAAGCTACCACTCAAATTCTCTGAAAGCTGCTCTTTAAACATAGCATTATAAATATCACTACCGGGTTGTTTAGGATACAATGGATTGTCTAGATTTAATGCTGTATCAAGCAGGGTTTTAATAAAGATTGCCTCAAACTTATCAGTTTGTTCTCGCAACGCTTTATCACTCTCAAGCGTCTTGCCATCAACCTTTGCTTTTAAATCCTTGATTAAGCCACTCTCTTTTGATTGTGCTAATGAACTCATAGTGCTAGTCGTATCAAGTTTCATAATGTCTCCTTACATTTAATGTAAATAAAGTCAAGCAAAATAGATTCCCAAACCACACAACATAGTCATTGTAGCAAAAAATAAAAAAGATAAAACACAAAAGTTTTATTTTTGTATTTATTGCATTATAATTGTGTAAAAGTTTAGACAAGGAAGTAGAATGTTGCAAAAGATTCTCCTATTTTTTTATATTGCTTTTTCTCTTCATGCTTTTGCTAATGACAATGTCTCTATACTAAAAAGCTATATTGCTAGTGAATATAAACGCATATATCCAGAACTCACCATAGAATCTATATCGCTTGTTACTCGAAATACACTCGATCTTTATGCAGTGAGCATTGTATCAAAACAGCTAAATACAACAAAAAGTGCGAATGGCTATCTCACTTTGCAGTATAGACAGAATGGAAAGGTCCTGCAAGATTCTATACGCTATAGTATAAATGGTTCTATACAGATCCACACTGCCACAGAGAATATTAGAGCAGGTAGTAATATGAGTGCAAATAGCTTTATGACTAAAACACAAGATTTCTCATCACTCGCCCTAATCCCTGCTAGTAGATATGAGATACTGCAGTCAAGTGCGAAAGTCTATATCCCCATAAATACGATAATCTATCGCAATAAACTTGCTAAAAGAATGCTTGTGTCTAAAGATTCTAATGTCAAAATTATATTCCGTGATAATGGCATTGAAGCAAGTGCAAGTGGCAAGGCATTAGAAAATGGCGTGCAAGGCGATACTATTAAGATTGAGAATCTTGAAAGCAAACGCACAATCAATGCAAAAGTCATAGCTGAAAATGTCGTGCAGATATATTAGTCTTGAGTGTTTGCTATCTGGATTCTATATCCTAAAGCACACACATAAACCTTCTTTTTTTGTGCGTTTTGTGAAGAATTCTACCTTTGTGTTGTGAATCTTTGCAATTTCTTTGACGATAAAAAGTCCTAGTCCAAGTGAGTGGCTGCCCTGCTTTGTATTGCTGCCTTGATAATATTTTTTTGTAAGGTTTGTAAGTTCATTTTTTGACACACCCAAGCCATCATCAATAACGGCAATACAATCATCTTGTATCTGCACGATGACCTTTGTATTTGCGTATTTTAGTGCGTTATAGATGAGATTGTTTAGGACTTGCTCTATTAAGATTCTATCTGCAAATATAAGGCGGTTTTTACCCTCTAGCACAATCTTTTTATCCTGATATACCGCTTTTAAAAGATAGTTATGGAATCCTTCTATGAGCTCTTCACAAAGCAATAAAATATCAAATTGCTCCATTTTTATGGCAATGACATTATGTTCTAAACTCTCGCTTAAAGTAAGCTTATTTAAAAGGGCATTAATCTTTTTACTATATATCATAATGCGATGCAAAAGCTTGTTTCGCATTTCTTCTTCCATTTCCTTGTGAATCATAATGGTTTCAATACTTGCTTGAATAATGCTTAGTGGATTTTTTATCTCATGTGAGATACTTGCTAGAAGTTGTGTTGTTTGGAGATTTTTTTCATGCAGTTTTCTGGTGCGTTTTTGGATTCTATTTTGTTGTTTTTGCATGGCTTCACTTAAGGCTTTTAACTCGCTAATATAGGGATTATTATCTTTTTTTAATGCCTTAAAATTAATATCTTGAAACTTTTTTTCTTTTAGATTGCAAAGGGCATTTTTTGTAGATTCTATAAGGTAGCTATCTTTATCTATTTCTTTTTTGCGTAAAAAATGTGCTAATACAAGAAGTAAGCCAAGTAGATTACAAACTATGGCTATGCTTGTAAAATCAAGCAAGATTGCAAGAATGGATATTGCAAAAAAAACTCCATAAACTAGCATAGTTTATAGCCCTCATTGCGTATGGATTTAATCTTTACTTCTTTAGTTTCTTTCTCTATTTTTTTACGCAGTCGTTTTATGCCGACATTTACGCTATTTTCATGATAGCCATCTTTATTGCCCCATGCGTGTTCGAGTAAAAAATCTCTACTCAATGCCTTGCCTGCATGCTGTATGAAACACTGCATAATGCGTGTTTCAAGTGGGCTTAATTGGATATTAATATCTTCAATGCTTAATTCCTTTGTATCCACTTCTAGCGTTATATTTTTGTATTTCAACACAGATCGCACAGAATCTTTTTTATATCGTCTAAGCACTGCTTGAATGCGTGCCACAAGCTCATCAAAGTTAAAAGGTTTTGTTACATAATCATCAGCATAATGTAGCCCTTTGACCCGCTCCATAGGCAAAGATAAAGCACTTACTACAATAAAGGGTATATCATAGCCTAAATCTTTTACTTCCTTAATAAAGTCTAACCCATCTTCTGCCACGAGATTCCTATCTACTAAGATAAGGGCTACATGCTCTTTTCTTAGGAATCTTTTTGCCATATCAGTATTGAGACAGCCTACAACCTCATAACCACTTGCGTTTAAGGCAGCATTTAGATTAAGCTCGATTAAATCAAGCAAATCTTCTTCATCATCAATACACAAAATCACTTCATTCACTAGCTATCCTTTGCTTTTTTAGTTAGCAATACACAATTTTGGATTCTACCTTTTTTTCAATAATATGTAACCAAATAATCCAAATCTATACAGCATAATTAGGCAATATAAGGCTATTTATATGTAAAATATTTCAACACAGAATCTTAAAATTTATAGCAAAGATTACATAAAACATTTACAACTCGGTTTTGATCCCAATATATTATTTTTTGACAACTTTATGATAGAATGATTACTTTATTTTGTAAATTTGTATCTAAGAGAAAGAGGCTAACATGAAAGAATCAACATATATTTGGAAAAATGGCAAACTTATCGCTTGGAGTGAAGCAACCACGCATATTTTAAGCCACACTCTGCATTATGGTAATGCCGTGTTTGAAGGCACAAGAGCGTACATGACAAAAAAGGGATTGGCGATATTTCGCCTTGATGATCATACAGAAAGACTTCTTAATAGTGCAAAGATTCTATTAATCAAATGCCCTTATACAAAAGAAGAACTCAAACAAGCACAAATTGATTTATTAAAAGCAAATAGCAAGGATTTTAAGGGTAATGTCTATATCCGCCCGATTATTTATCTTGGCTATGGGGCTATGGGTGTTTATCATTTAAATTCGCCTGTTGAAACCGCAATAGCTGCGTGGGAATGGGGTGCATATCTGGGCGAAGAGGCTTTGCAAAAAGGCATTCGCGTAAAAATTAGCTCTTTTGTAAGGAATAATGTAAAATCTACAATGGGTAAGGCAAAGGCAGCGGCAAACTATCTTAACTCACAAATGGCAAAGCATGAAGCTATCGCAAGTGGTTTTGAAGAGGCTTTATTGCTTGATGATAATGGTTTTGTAGCAGAGGGTAGTGGTGAGTGCTTTTTTATCGTTAGAAATGGGGTATTAATCACACCACCTTATGATAACACCTTAGAATCTATTACGCAAAAAACGACTATTGAACTTGCAAAAGATTTGGGCATAAAAGTTGAGCAAAGACGCATTACACGAGATGAAGTGTATATTGCAGATGAAGCATTTTTTACTGGGACTGCCGCAGAGATTACCCCTATTTGCGAAGTAGATTTCCGCACTATTGGTGCAGGTAGTCGTGGAGAGATAACAAAGAGATTGCAAGATGAATTCTTCAAAATTGTTATGGGGGAACATGAAAAATACAAGCATTTGCTGACATACATTAACGAATAATGTTTGCATTTTGCATGAAGCTATGAATGCAAACAATGGATTCTATAATATTGTGTTATAATCACGCTTTGACTATAATCTAGACTATACAAAGGAACTCAATGCCAATAGATTTAAACGAACATAGACGCAAACAACAAAATAATACACCAAAGCAAACACCGCCAAATAATGAAAATAGAAATAATGGAAATGGCAATAACAATGGTAGAAACAATAAGGGTGGATTCAATATGGATTCTGTGCCGATGCCAAATATGCCAAGCGGCAAGTTTCTAACCTTTATCATATTTGCGGTTATCTTTATAGTGATTTTTGTGTTAGCACGACCATTTGTCATTATTAATTCTGGTGAAGTTGGAATCAAGGTCAATCTAGGTAAATATGATGATGTGCCTTTAACGCCGGGCTTACACTTTTTTGTGCCAATCATTCAGCAAGTCATCGTTGTAGATACTAGAATGAGAGTGTTGCATTTTTCACGCAATGAAGATATGGGAAGTGTGGGTAGAGATGATCAGAGTGTATTGCGAAATGATGCGATTAGCGTTATGGATTCTCGTGGTTTGCCTGTGTCTATCGAGCTTACCGTGCAGTATAGACTAGACCCCGATAAAGTCCCAGAGACTATTAAAAACTACCGCATATCATGGGAACAAAAAATCATTAATCCGGTTATAAGAGATGTTGTCCGCAGTGTTGTGGGTAATTACCCAGCAGAAGATTTACCAAATAAACGCGATGAGATAGCAGGACTTATCACTTCAAGTTTTGAGACCAAATTGCAGGCTACACCAAATCAACCTGTTATTTTTGATTCTATTCAGTTAAGAGAGATTGTATTGCCACCTATGGTAAAAGAGAGAATTGAGCAAGTCCAAGCTGCAAAACAAGAAGCAGATAGAGCAAAACAAGAAGCAAATGCCTTGAGAGAGAGAGCGCAAGGTAGAGCCGATGCGGCAATTATTGAGGCAAAAGGTCAAGCACAAGCAAACCAGCTTTTAAGCGAGAGCTTATCGCAACGATTGCTTGACTTGCGTCAAATAGAAGTGCAAGGTAAATTTAATGAAGCATTGAAAGAGAACAAAGATGCACAAATTTTCCTTACACCGGGTGGTTCTGTGCCAAACATTTGGGTAGATTCTAAGTCAAAACAACGCACAACAATTAGCAATCACTAATATTTGGGGCATTGTATGAATCTTGTAGAGGCAATATTATGAAGCGAGTGGATAGTATGAAATGCTTACATATTGCTTGGGATAATAAAGGATTAATCCCTTGCATAACACAAGATTCTATAAGTAATGAAGTGCTTATGCTTGCCTATATGAATGAAGAGGCACTAAATCTTACTTTACAAACAGGGATAGCACACTATTTTTCACGCTCAAAGCAAAGGATTTGGAAAAAGGGGGAGCAAAGTGGTAATATACAAGAAGTGTGTGAGATAAAGCTTGATTGTGATAGCGATTCCATCTTACTTCGCGTGCGTCAAAAAGGTGTGGCATGTCATACTGGTGAGTTTTCATGCTTTTTTAAGAATATTGATTCTATAAATAAAGATTGTGCCAATAATAACTTAGAGATTACAAAAGATTCTCTAACACACAGCCTAAATACTTATGATACACTAGATACGCTTTATCATACGCTTTTAGAGCGTAAGAATGCAGATAGCACAACTTCTTATACTGCCTCACTTTTTGCAAAAGGCACGAATACTATTGCAAAAAAGATTATTGAAGAATCAGGGGAATTTTGCCTTGCATTAAAAGATAGAGATTCTAAAGAGATCATTTATGAATGTGCTGATGTGTTTTATCATATTTTAGTGGGACTTGCGAGTGAGAATATCCATCCAGATAGAATCTATCAAGAGCTTATAAGACGCATGGGTGTGAGTGGGATTGCAGAAAAACAAAGCAGAGCACAACACGCAATGAAGTAAAGGATAAGTAGGCATGAAAGAGCAAATACTCAATTTTATCTCATATTTTCATCTGTATGATTTGATTTTATTTGCGTCATTTGCATTGATTGCTATGTGCTTTGTGTTTTTATCTTTTATTTCATTTCGCAGAAAAATCATTTCTATTCCCCTATTTTTGTTGGGATTTTGTATTATTATTGCCATTCCTTTTGCGATGCGTTATTTTATGGAAGAAAGATTCTATAAGATAGAAAAAGAGATTGCTTACGATCGCACTTATAATTATTCTGATGTGTATCAATATATTGCGACAATTACGAATGTTGGTAAAAGAAATATTGCTGGTTGCGTGTTTTCACATCAGATTCTCTATGATACAGATAACGAACAAGGTATAACAAAATATAAGTATAAGATACTTAATCTTATCAAGCCTAAAAAAGTTTATAACAGAGATATTCCTATGGATTTAAAGGTAGGACAAAGTGTAAAGATTTCAGAAGTTATAGAGAATTACGCGCATAAAGGGGAAAAATATATCACAAAAATAGAGTGTTATGGTAAAGCTAGACATAAAGACAATGCAAAAGTTTTACAAGGATTCTATAAAGATAATAGCAAAACAGAAGATAGTGAAAATACAGATTCTAAAAAAGTGGCAGATGAAGCAGGAAAAGATGATATGAGTGCATACACTGATGAGATAAAAAAGCTAGATGATGATAAAAAAGCTAAAAATATAGCCTCACAAACCCAAAAGGTAAGCACAGAAAAGCAATCACAAAATATTAATATAAATACACAAAATACAGAATCTGCAAACCTAGATTCTAAAGATAATCAAACACAAGATAGCATGAATACATCGCCAAAAACAGACACTCCGCAATCACAAGGCATACCACCACAAATCATGTTGCCACCGCAAGAAGAAACATTAGCACCAAATTGGCGTGAAGAAAGGGATAAGTTTAACCCACCATTGCTAAAAGAAATGCCTAGGTAAAGTCTTTGTGGATTTTTTAGACTCAGATTCATTATGTTTGTTATATGTGAGATGACTATTAAATTATGCGATTTCATTGTGCGTTTTAGCTAGGATTTTTGCATATTTTGAATGAATTATTTTAAAACAATAAAAATCATGTTATAATAAACTATTTTTACATTGAAAATAAGTTAATACCAAATGGGAGATACAATATGGCTGTGAAACTATTATGCCTATCATCTGCAAACACAAGTCCATTCGCCAAAGCCTTTTTGCAATATATCGCTAAGCATGATTCAATCGAGTATGATTACGCAGAGATTGAGCCTTATGTGCTTGCTAAGATTCCATTCACAAAGCTTTTAACGCATTTTTGCTCCCAAACACCAGATTATGTCATGTCTTTTGATGGACATTATCGCTATATTAAAAATGACCCAAAAATCCCTTTTATTGAAATGAGTAATTCCGTGGCAGGACCCATTAGGACTAATCGCCCCTTTATCAAAACCCCTGTAGAATGGGAAAATAAAGTAGTCAAAGTAGAACCAGCATGGTATAACAAGATATTGCCGATTGAAGATAAAACGATTTATAGTATGCTTGATTCCTATCGTTATGTATATTTACGCTATCTCGTTGCAGAATCAAAGAAGAATCCAGCAAGAAAAGAACCGCCATTTGCCTTTTATATCCCTGATTGGAACACGCACACAGATGATATACTGAACAATATTTATCGCTATTTGGATTTTTGCAGAGAAGATCGTTGCGGTTTGCATGTCGCATTATCAAAAGCCGTGTTAGATCCAACTGATATGAGTTTAGAAGAAAAGTATAAAATGAAGAGAAAAAGCATTGATACTACGCTAAAGATTATCCATGATGAGATCGATAAGTTTAATAAGGAATATGAAGAAGAGGGGCTTATCGGCAGAGTTGTAGAGAATACTAACTATGAAAAAGACTTATTGAAGTATGACATTCGTCTATTATCCATAGAGCCAAGTAGCACAACATGGCTGGAAGTACTCTATATGCTTAAAGTAAAAGGAGTGCAATGCAATAAGATTCGACTTGTTTTTGCAAGCGGACGCAGATTCCCGGGCACAGATGACTTTGATAAGATGTTGCCTGATGTTGAGAAGTATTTTAAAGAGAATCTTATGCGTAGAGATAAAACACAAATGCTTGGATATATCTACACGACAACAGATAGATTCTATCATTTCTTAGATTTTCAAGAGAATTTTGCACTACACATGGATTTTAATAAAATTGCTGATATTATCGCAAGTGGTGGAAATATACAACAGCAAGAAGCACAATAAGATTCTAAATATTTAGTCTAACTTGTGCTTTTTTGCATCTCTTCTTAAAACATTAAGGGCTTTTAGCCTTTTGTTATAATCTTAAGCCATACTTCATATTTTCATATTTACGAACAAATTACTCTCAATTATTATAAAGGTTTTTATTTATAAGAAGTGGCAAGTAACACAATGCGAAATTCATACTATTTCAAAATATTTTCCCTTTATTGTTAAAGTCCTATATACATAAATTATTTATAATGCGATTTTATATGTTTATGTTACTTTTATGAGGGTTTATTATGCAAAAGAAAAAACGCGTTTTGATTAAATTTTCTGGTGAAGCCTTAGCTGGTTCTGGTGGATTTGGTGTTGATTTAGATATTTTAAAGTTTATTGCAAAAGAGATTAAGAATCTCTATGAGTGCGGATTGGAAATTGGCATTGTTGTTGGTGGTGGCAATATCATTCGCGGTGTGAATGCAGCTCAAGGCGGACTTATCAAACGCACAAGCGGGGATTATATGGGTATGCTTGCGACTATTATTAACGCCGTAGCAATACAAGAAGCTTTGGAGAGCTTAGGGCTTGATGTGAGAGTGCAAAGCGGCATTGATGTAACAGAAGTTTGCGAGAGTTATATTCATAGACGCGCTTTAAGACATTTGGAAAAAGGGCGGATTGTAATCTTTGGTGCTGGCACTGGAAATCCATACTTTACAACCGACACTGCAGCGGTATTGCGTGCTATTGAGATTGAATCTGCTGTGATTGTGAAAGCTACAAAAGTAAATGGCGTTTATGATAAAGATCCCAATAAATATAATGATGCGACACTTCTGCCTACCCTAACCTATGATGAAGCACTAAGAGATCATATTAAAGTGATGGACGATACTGCGATAGCTCTTGCTAAAGACAATAAGTTGCCAATTCTAGTATGCAATATGTTTAAGCCTAATAATCTCATTGATGTATTAGTTCATGAGACAGGTGAATTTTCGCTTGTGAAGTAATTTTACACAAAGCAAAAAGTATAGAATCTATGCCACCACACATTCAGTCAAACACTCACATTAAAGTCTTGCAATCGCATTTTATGCAATCAGCGCAGACAATAAAAGATTGCCCACCGCAAAACTGCACTGAGATAGCCATGCTAGGACGAAGCAATGTAGGCAAAAGCTCGATTATAAATCTTTTACTCAATCACAAACTTGCAAAAAGCTCAAGCACACCGGGCAAAACAAAGCTCATTAATTTTTTTAGCACCACTTGGGAGCTAACTACCAGTAAAAAAGATTCTATACCCAATGTAAATGAAAGCATTGCACCACAAAACAAAACAGATTCTATACAAAATAGCCAAGATTTACTACAAACAGAATCTATGCGAATCCCACTTATATTTATCGACTTTCCGGGCTTTGGATATGCAAAAGTGGGTAAAGATACAAAGAGAGTTTGGGATAAGTATTTGACTGATTTTATCTACAAGCGACAAAGTATTAAATTATTTTGCCATTTAATCGATTCCCGTCATACAAATCTAGCGATAGATACAGAGATTGAAAGATTTTTGCAAAAGATTGTAGAATCTAGACAAGATTGCAAACTTCTGCAAATTTACACAAAAGCCGATAAGTTAAACAAGAGCGACTACCACAAGCTAAAAACTCAAAACAAACTCACAATATCTACACTCAAAAAAACCCCACAAGCCACACAGCAACTCTATCATGCAATTTTACATGCAAGCCTTAATTGGTAGATTTAAGCCAATGATATTTTCAGACAGAGATACCACTTATTCAGTCTAGTTTCCTACTAGACATGTGTTTGCAAAACATGTGAGTGATGGTAGAGACAAGAGGTTAAGGCTTTAAACTATAAGCAAAAATCTCTTTTAAGTTTGCTTTATTCAAACATGACAATTATTAGAATCTAACCCTACACCACAAAATTGACTAATTTGTTCGGCACGAAAATTTCTTTTTTAATGTCGCTTGTAAGCCATTTTTCTGCTACGCTTTTAGCCGCTTTTATCACCTCTTCTTTTGTGGCATTTGTAGGCATCATAACTTCAGCGCGTTTTTTTCCATTGACACTAATCGCATAGGTGATTTCATCTTGTTTAAATGCATCTTTATCAATCTCAATAGGTGCGAAATTTGCTAGATTAAACAACTCTTGACTAAGCTCACTTGCGATATGTGGGATAAAATTCTCTAAAATATGAAGTAGGATAAAGTAGCCCTCTGTAAAGACCAAATCATCATCTTGTGCAGACAAGGCATTGTGTGCTTCCATACATGCCGCAATTACGACATTAAATGGATAGCCCTCAATCTTTTTATTAAATATACTTTGCTGTTTTTGCAGGGCTTCATATACTTTTAATCTTGCGGTTTTGGAATCTTTACTTAGATTCTGTGTGTCTATTTTTGGTAATGTCTCGCACTTTTTTACACGCACTTTTCTATCAATAAGTCGGCAGATAAATTTATAGCAACCAACCACGCTATTATCATTCCAATCAAGTGCATAGCTAGATGGTGCAGCAAAAAGGATAAATAATCTTGCGGTATCTGCTCCATAAGATTCTATAATATGTCGCGGCTCTACTACATTGCCTAGACTTTTTGACATTTTAACACCATCTTTTAGCACCATGCCTTGCGTGAGTAAATGTGAAAAAGGCTCACTAAAGCTAATATAGCCTAGATCTCGTAGCATTTTGGTATAGAATCTCGCGTATAAAAGGTGTAAAATCGCATGTTCAATTCCACCGATATACTCATCTACCTCCATAAAATATTGCAGAGATTCCGCACAAAAGGCTTTATCTTTACGCAATTCTTTTGGTGTTGTGTAATGCAGGAAATACCAGCTAGATTCTACAAAAGTATCCATAGTATCAGTCTCTCTTATAGAATCTGTATTGCATTTGGGGCATTTTGTATATTTCCAAGTTGCATGTTTTTCAAGTGGATTGCCTTCCCCTGTTATCTCAATATCATTTGGTAATTCAACGGGTAAAACATTAGATTCTACCACGCCACATTGTGGGCAGTGGATAAGTGGTATAGGTGTCCCCCAATAGCGTTGGCGTGATATACCCCAATCTCTTAATTTATAGTTTGTAGTCTTTTTGCCTATGCCTTTTTCTTCAAAAAGAGCGATGATTTTCTCCCTTGCTTCCTTGCTATTTAGCCCTGAAAACATATCGCTATTACATAAGATTCCATCTTCTGTATCTGGCTTATTTATGCCATCATTTTCGCCCTTTGCTTCTATGACGGGCAGTAAGGCTAGATTATATTTTTTTGCAAACTCAAAATCCCTTTCATCATGGCTTGGCACACTCATAACAGCACCACTTCCATAACTCATAAGCACAAAGTTGCTAATCCATACGGGAATCTTTTTCTGTGTGAGTGGATGCAGAACAAAAATGGGGAGAGATATGCCTATTTTATCAGCTTTTGATCGCTCTTTTTCAGCTTGATTGCGGATATTTTTGATTATTTCAATATCATTTTTTGCTAATACATTTTTTTCAATAAGACAATCGACTATGCTATGTTCCGGTGCGATGACACAATAGCTCACACCATAGATTGTATCAGCCCTTGTGGTATAAACATCAAGCGTGTTGATTTTATTATCTAGTAGGTTTTTAGAATCTTTGCATAACTCAAATGAAAAAGATAAGCCGCTAGATTTACCTATCCAATTTCTTTGCATACTTAGGACTTGTGGGGGCCATTTGCCCTCTAAAGATTCTAAATCATTGAGCAATTCTTCTGCATAATCTGTGATTTTAAGATAGTATTGATACATTTCTTTTTGCACCACGGGGGTATCACAACGCCAACATTTCCCATCGATAACTTGCTCGTTAGCTAACACGGTTAAATCATTTGGACACCAATTAAGAAAGGCTTTTTTACGATAGACTAAGCCTTTTTGCCATGCTTTTATGAAAAACTCTTGCTCATATTTGCTATATATTGGATCACAAGTCTCTAGCACCCGCTCTTTTGAAAAGCTTAATCCCATAGTTTGTAATTCTTTTAGCATAACCTCCATATTGCTATAAGTCCAATCTTTTGGGTGGATTTTATGCTTTATAGCGGCATTTTCAGCGGGCATACCAAAGGCATCAAAGCCGATTGGGTGTAATACATTATAACCATACATGCGATAATATCTAGCCATTGCATCGCCTATGCAATAGTTTCGCACATGTCCCATGTGGATTGCCCCGCTTGGATATGGAAACATTGATAGAATGTATTTTTTAGGTTTTGAAAAGTCGTTGCTTGGCTCAAACACGCCACTTTCTTGCCATATTTTCTGCCATTTAGATTCTATTGCGGCTGGATTATAGTTTTCATGTGTCATTTGTGAATCCTTCAAAAATAATTGCAATTTTATTGTTATTTATTAAATACTTTTTTAAAATGCTATTTCTTTACCTCTTTAGCGATTTTTTGTAGTGCTTCATTCATAGCATGTTGCAGGGTTATGGCTGGATTTTCTCCCATTGCAGAGGTTGTTATACTACCTTCTTTTATGCGTTTCATATCATAGCCCAAAAGCTCATAAGTAAGATATACACGCCCTTCATAATCATTTGTGCCTTTAACATATAAGTCATTAATGCTAATTCGTAAAGTGTTTAGCCGCTGACTTAAAGGTGGATTCTGATCTATTTGTAAGCAATGATTTGACGCAATCTTTATGAAAGCATTTCTTGTCATATTCTTTGGTAAATCAATCCATTTATAATTTGGCAATACCTTAATCTCATTTTTCTCATTATAGAGTAAAATATCTTTGCTATCATAGGGTGAGAGGGCATTCACTTGTAAAGCAAAGCTATCTTGCTTCTTTTTGCATTGATTTTCTAACTCTACATTATCAAGGCTATAAAAAGTCTGGTCTGGCAGGACTGACTTTAGATTCACATTTAAACAACCTTGCAGTAAGGCTACAACTAAGATGATATAGAATCCTTGCATAAGATTTAATCGCATATTTACTCCTTTAGTTTCGTTTTCCAAGTAGTGTCTCATAAGGGTCTCGCTCCATTCTATCCATAAACAGACTTGCTTTCTCAAGGAAAGAATTTAGCGTTTGCAAACTATATCCGCTTTTATTAATAAGTGGCGTTAGAATCTCTTTCACATTAAAATCACCGCGTAATAATGCCCTATCTAAATCCCTTAAAAGCTTATCTGCACTATTTAGAGTCTTATCAAGATTCTGTTTTGTGCCCTCCAGTGAAATAAGCATATTGCGTATGTCTTCAATGTTTTTGCTATCTGTGATATTTTTCACATTGCTTACAATATCTTGTATATCATTTGTCATGCCTTGTGCGTTTTCTAGCAATTTACCGATAGTATTTTTTGCTAGATAGAGTGTCGCTTCATCTTCATCTTTAATGATATTTCCTTTTTCATTTTGTTTTAGTTTTAGATAGCTCATACCTACAAATCCATCAGAATCTATCACTAGCTCAGACCCTTCCCTCACAGGTATTTTTCTATTAATCGCAACATCAATTTGCACGACATTTACATCATCTTTTTTAAATCCCATGTGAGTTACACTCCCCACACTAATGCCTTTATATTTCACAGGTGTATTTACGCTAATGCCCCCTACCTCATCTTGCGTATAAACATGATAAACTTTCACTCTTCTATCATCAATGCCAAAGCGACCAATCCAAAAGATAAACGCAATCATTGCAATCGTTAAAACACAGAAGATAAGACCAATAAGCGTATAATTAATACTTCTCTCCATACATAATCCTTTATTTATATTTCCAATATTTCTCACCACGCGTAGAATGAAAAAGGCTATTTTGATGCAAACCATTATTTGCTTCTTTTGCAAACTCATCTAGTGTGCCACTAAACTCAATCTTTTTATTACCAAGCAAGATAAATCTATCAGTAACATCTTTTATACTATCTAAATCATGTGTAATCATAACTATCGTTACGCCAAACCTCTCTTTTAAAGAAGCGATTAAATCATCAAATTTACATGCACTAGCAGGATCTAGCCCACTTGTTGGCTCATCTAAGAATAGAATCTCAGGTTCTGTGCATAATGCCCGAGCAAGTGCCACTCTTTTTTTCATACCACCGCTTAATTCATTCACATATTTATTACATACGCTTAAATCAAGCCCCACATTATGTAGCCAAAACTTTGCTATTTCAGGATATAGGTTTGATGGAAAATATGAGTATTCTTCAAGCAGACTTGTTACATTTTCAAGCACATTTAAAGAGCTAAAGAGAGCGCCAAACTGAAATACAACGCCCATTTTTTGCATGATAGTATGCTTTTTAGAATCTTTTAACTTCCAAATATCAGTATTAAGGATATTAATACTCCCAGAAGTTGGTCTATGCAAGAATATAAGCGTATGTAAAAGCGTCGTTTTACCACTTCCACTGCCACCAAGTATAGAGAAAATTTCACCCTTTTTCACATGAAAGCTTATAGAATCATGTATCAGCGTATTGCCATAATGTGTAGTGAGATTATTAACTTCAACGATATTACTCATAGATTATACCTCGTGAAAATGAAAGAGAAAATCGCATTTGCCATGATAATCCAAAATATCGCATTCACAACACTCATGGTTGTCATTTTACCAATAGATTGTGTATCACCCCTGCACTCTAATCCGCGAAAGCACCCAACAATGCCAATAATCGCACCAAACACAGGGGCTTTTACCACGCCTATCCAAAAATGCGTAATTGACACCGTTTCATAGAATCTTTCTAAATAAGTCTCAAAGCCAATATTAATGCTTGTCTTAATCGCTACCATACCACCAAAAAGTGCGATCGCATCAGCGGCAAATACCATTAAAGGCATAACGATAATAAGGGCTAAGATTCTAGGGATAATGAGAAAATAGAATATATTAAGATTCATAGCTTTCATAGCAGATAACTCTTCTGTAAGTCGCATAGACCCAAGCTGTGCGGTAAAGCTTGATGCACTTCTACCAGCAATCACTAAGGCAAGGATAAATGGTCCCATCTCACGCAAAGCAAGCTTTGCAGTCGTATCGACACTCATAATCGGCACACCCATAGAATTTAGCTGATACGCCCCTTGCAAAGTAATTGCATAGCCGATAATAAGTGAGGTCATAAGCCCAACAGGCAACGCCTTAAAGCCTTGCTCATAGATATGATAAATAAGGGACTTAAAACGAAAATTTGATGGTTTTAAACAACCAAGCATAAAGAAATGTAAAAACATACCCATGAAGTTAAAAAACGATAAAGCGGTTTGATAAAAACTCACACACCACTGCCCTATAAAGCTAAAAAAGCTAGAAAAAATATTAAGCCTTTTTGGTCTATATGGAGTGCTTAATACTTCTTTCATTATGGCATTGTCATTATTTTCTATGGCGTTATAGACTTCACCATTAAGAAGCAGTGTGTAACGCTCTGATAAGAGAAAAGAAGTAAGACGCGTAGTCTGCATACTATCAACATAGATATACACATCTTCTATTTGACTAGATTCTAAAGTATTACGCAAAAGTAGCATGAAGATAATGCCAACCCTTGCATTTTGAAATACAATATGAATATCGCCTGTGTATTTTTGCACTTGAGCGCGCAAAGCAGTAATATAGGCTTGCTGCACGAAGCTATCCCAATGCCCCTCGATAATAATGGCATTTGAGGGCGGCTTTATAGTATTAAAACGCGCACATATCGTTTTACTCTCATCATCTGAAACAAACAAAAATTATCCTTAAAGATTCTATAACACAAAACGAACAAGCAAGTAGCCACCCCAAATAAAAGCAGCAAACAACATACAAACAAACTGCAAACTACTGCCAATATCCTTTGCATCTCGTGCAAGTGGATGAAATGTAGGCTGGACTAGGTCAATAATCTTTTCAATAGCTGTATTCACTAACTCCGCAAATACCATAAAAAACAAAGGCAAAACTAAAAAAGCAATCTCAAAAAAATCACGCCCCAAAAAACACGCAATAATGAAAAACAATACAAACACAATAAGGATTTGTCGAAATGAGACTTCTTCACTCACACAAGCCTTTAATCCCGCTAGAGAAAAAAAGAAAGCCCCAATAATCCGCCTCACCCCTTTTTTACCGCTTTTCACTATATGCCTTTATTATTAGATTTGCGAAGATTCTATAAAGGCTGTATCTTAACAAAAAAAATACATGTTTATGCAAATAATTTATAAAAATGCAATGTAGTATTGCGAAAAGGTTATCATGGTATGACAGGTTTTCTAAGAGATTTTAAAACAACAAAACAGCAATAGTAAGGTTTAGAATTGGGTATTAAGGTTGTAAAAACAAAGCGAGAACTTAAAAATACATAATATGCAGATATAATATAACTCTATTCTACACATAAGGAACACAATGTTTAATGTTTTAATTTGCCTAAAACAATTAGATAATATCAATCTAGCACCTATGCTAGAAAGATTATATAACCACACGAAACCACAACAGATACATATCATAACAAGTAGCAATAACGCAAATCTTATTTTAAATTTATCGCAGAATATACAAGAAAAAATCTATATTTTTGATGAGGATAAAATCTACAAGAATCTAAGTCTTGAAGTCATTCAAAAATATATGGAATCCAAAAATGCGGCTATATGGCGAAGCGGCTGGTATTTACAGCAATTTCTTAAAATGGGATATGCAACTTTTGCGAACTCAAATGATAAAACAAGTAATGCCTTGTTAGACATGGGGGGGGGGGGGATTGTTGCCCTATTTTTACTCCATATTATCTTATTTGGGACACAGATTGTATTGCTTTAAATGATATGATGTTTTTTCATCATGAAAAATTGCAACAAGAAAAACCAGAAAACCTTACTACATATTTTGCAAAACACGGTTATATTCATAAGCCATATTTTGACACATTAGAGCGACTTCAAATACCCATTTATAAGCAAGATTCTATAAGCATTTTAATGCGTGCGGTTGATTTTAGTTTTATTGTGGAACACATGATGATAAATAATTCTATTTATGTGTGAGCTTATTTCTCGTATAGAAAAAACACATAATAAGTTATTTTTTGAAGCGATTTTAGAAAGCATCGATGAATGCCAACTTAGTGCTTCTGGATTTAGTGAGTTTGAAACATACGGCAATTTTGTAGCTAGTCAATACGGCAATCAAGCACTCTATATTACGCTAAGACAAGATAGAGCAGCAAAATCAATAATAAGCATAAACCCAACACATAAGCAACTAGAATGGTATAGTAAATACTATGATACATGTTGTATAGAAACTTGGATTGAAGAAAGCTTTATAGGCAAATTAACAAAATATGCAGTATTTAGAAGTATATCACCTTACACATGGCATAAGATTCTAAGCGCTAAAAGAGAACCGAATATTTTTAGAAAAAAGCTAAAAGCAAAATTAAAGAATCTGGTATGCAAAAAGTAAATCTCAATCCCAAAGCAATAGCACCACTCAAACAAATTTAACTTATATGTGATAAGGTAGAATCTATTTTAGACTATTTTTTTTGAAAATATTGTTCTCAAAAAAATATGGGCTTTACAAATATAATTATATTGTATCGCACAAAGCGTTTTTTTGTGTCCAATTAAGATTCCATTGTATAAGCACTTAATTTTTTAAAACTCATCGTAGTATGGAAAATAATTCTTACTTTTCTTTGACGAGAGTGAGTCGGTGTTCATTGCCTTTATGAATCCACCTTAGCCACCACAATATATTTGAGAATCTACATTTATTTATCACTCATTGCCCACATCACAACCACGCCTTGCATTTCATTTTCATACTCTTCTTGTATCTCAACAAAGGGGAGTTTATATTTTTTGCATTGCTCTTTTAACGCACTATGCTCTTTTATAAGCTGCTCTTTACTAGCCACATAAGATTCCTTGCGTTTTTCTATGGTATTTTCTTTGAGTTTTATTGTGTGATAATGCTTTAAAATATATTGCTTTGAAAAGATAAGAAACAGCACTTTTATAGGTGCAAAGGGCTTAGAATCTAGCAAATTTCGCACATTTTTGGCGTTAAATTTATGCCTTCTAGTATGAGATTTTGCTCATTTTCTATGCAAGTTTCAATAATGCCAACTACGATATTCCATAAAAATGCGGTGATTTTAGAATCTTCCTCCACACTAAAGGTGGATTTTCTAATCATTTTATAAAGCCCATTTTAGATGATCTAAACTCATATAAGGGTAATGATAGATTTCAAGCAACCTTTGTGCCAAAAGCGTTTTGCCTGTATGGCTTTCCCCACCGATTAGAATTATCATAGTTTTGCCTTTCTGTTTTTTGCATATTTTCTTGTATTATAGTATGAAAATTTCACACAAAAAGGACACAAATGCTAACCAAACTCGCACTTATCAGCCTAGGTGGTGGTATAGGGGCGGCGTTACGCTTTTATGTAGGCTATGGTGTTGTATCTATTTTGCCAAGTCAATATCTGCATTATAGCTTCATAGCGACTTTTGTATCAATATGTTGGCGTGTTTTGGCATAGGGCTATGTGTGGCGATGATAAAGGGGCAAGATTCACTCTTATTTGCATTTCTTACTATCGGTTTGCTCGGGGGATTTAGCACATTTTCTACCTTTAGCCTAGAAGTGCTAAAACTCCTGCAAAATCATTGTATCCTTACCGCAATGCTTTATATGCTACTCTCTAATATATGTGGAATCTTATGCGTGTATTTAGGCTATGTGTTTAAGGGCTAGATTCTATAAGGCTTTAAGATTCTAGCCTTTCACATACTTTTGCAAATGTGTTTATACTCGCTTATATTGCTTTGGATTTGCATCAAAGCAAACTTCACTCAAACATCTCTTTTAAAGCATTAAGCAATTATCTTTTCAAAGTTGTGCCGATTTCTCTTTCATTGAGCCATTTTATCGTGTCTGGATTGGCGTGATCAAGCATTCTATGCGGTGTGTCAAGCTTGGCTATCTTAAGCAAATCCACTCTATCTAACGAAAAAATCAAAAATATTAAAATTTTCTCTCATATGGGCTATATTTTTACTAGCTGGTATGGTTACAATGCCTCTTTGGACTATCCATCTTAGAATCACTTGTGCGGGAGTTTTGTTGTATTTGCTGCCTATTTCACACAAGGTTTTATCCTGCAATATATTATCTCGTGCTTGTTTTAGAGGACTCCACGCTTCCATTTGCACTCCAAGTTTTTGGCAAAATCGCTGGGCTTGTATCTGCTGAAAATGCGGGTGACACTCTATTTGATTTACAGCGGGGGTGATTTCAAAATTTTGCACAAAATCCATTAGTCTAGCATTGCTAAAGTTACTCACGCCAATAGCCCTAACTCTCTTTTGCTTATAAAGCTTACTCATCGCCCTATACGCACCATAAGTATCATTTATAGGCTGGTGGATAAGATATAAATCCGCATAATCAATTTGCAATTTCTTTAAGCTTTCATCATAGGCTTTTCCTGCCTTATCCTCTGTCGCATAGGCTTTAAAAAGCTTAGAAGTGATAAAAAGCTCTTCCCTTTTAATCCCGCTAGATTTAACCGCTTACCCCCACGCCAGATTCATTGCCATAACTTTGTGCGGTATCAAAAAGTCTAAATCCCACTTCTAATGCTTGTTCTACATATTTTTGTGTTTCTTTTTGATTGCCTAATTTGAGTGTGCCAAACCCAAGAATTGGCATAAAGATTCCATTGTTTAGATTCCATATTAGGTGTGTATAATATCACTTACCAACGCAAAATTGTGAAAACATAGAATCTAGCATATCTTCTACATCATAGGGCTTTGTCATAGAGCCTAGTGATTGCAAAGTCTGGTGTAATTCAAAACTTGCAAGTTCTAGTGATCCACTTATCAGCAATTCCTTTGCAATGCTAAGATTTTTGCACACAGATTCTAAAAGATTGCTTTGTGTGGCATTTGTCAGCACAAAGGTATTATTATCAATCTCCATAGTTAAAAAGTTGGCAATTTTCTCTTTTAACAATTTAGCATTATTTTCATCTTTTGTGTTTAGAGTGATTGTTTGAAAGGGTGTAAAATCATGGGTATTTTGCCTAGCTAAATCATTTTTATTTAATACGATTAAAACAGATTTATTACTGCATTCGCTTTTTAAAAAGTCTAGTATTTCGAAATCTTCCTTATTCATAGGTTTTGAAATATCAAACACACAAAGGATTATCTCGCTCTCTCTTGCACTCTTCATACTTTTTTCTATGCCCTGCATTTCAATAGAATCTGTGCTTGTGTGTATGCCGGCAGTATCAGTGAGTGAGACAAGATTCCCACAAATATCAAGCATGGCTGTAATGGTATCCCTTGTCGTCCCGGCCATATCGCTTACAATCGCCCTATCCTGCATTAATAAGAGATTAAGCAAAGAGCTTTTACCAACATTTGGTTTTCCTATAATGCAAAGCTTTATATCTTGTAATTTTTGATAATGTTTGCTTGAATCAAGTATAGCTTGGAATCTCGCTTGTATTGAAAGCAGGGTAGAAACACTTTTAGATAATATATTTTTGTCTAAGTCCTCTTCACTATAATCGATATTCACTTCAATTTGTGCGATAATATTTAATATCTCTTGTCGCACAGATTCCAACATTTCACTTAGTTTGCCATCCATATTTCGTGTTAAAAGCTTTGTTAGGTTTGTATTTGTGTTGTTTATTAGGGCAAGTGTTGCTTCCAACTCTACTAAATCAAGCTTATTATTACGCAATGCTCGCATACTAAATTCACCAGCTTTAGCCAAAGTCGCACCAAAGGCTAAACATGCTTTTAGAATCTCATTTGCTACTAAAATGCCGCCATGACTTTGAAACTCCACAATATCTTCACCTGTAAAACTTTTTGGGGATTTAAAATAAATCACAATGGCTTTATCTAACATTTCGCCTTTTTCATTATAGATTCTATGAAGTGTGGCTTTTCTGGGGACTAATAGATTTTCTAAAGCGTCTTTTTTAAGCAATTTTGAAGCAATATGCAAGGCTTCATCTCCGCTAAGGCGGATAATGCTAATAGCACTTTTTGCAAGCGCACTTGATATAGCTACAATTGTATTCATTAATATTTAGGAAGATTCCCAAAGCCATGTATATTGTTTCGCATATTATTGTTGCTTATAAATTCGCTAATGCTGATATATTTTTCCCCATCGGCATTTTCTCTAAAAACAATATATTTATTTGGCAGGGCATCGCGTAACATTTTTAATGCAATGTGTGTTAGGACACCATCTAGTGGCTTTGTCTGTGCTTTACCATTTACCTTTGCATTTTCAATGATAGGACCAAGATACGCCCTCATCATCTCTTCTTGATTCTTTAGAAATTGTGCTATCTCAAGTCGCACACCTAAACCATAACAAGTATGAATCCAGTTAAAAAGCAAATAGCTAAGAGACTTGTAACGATAGCCTTTCTGTCCGATGAGTAAAGCTGCATCAAGCCCATCAATAAGAATGAAAAGCGTATGATCATCATAAGGCTCTACATGGATTTTATTAAGCTTTAGTGGCAAGTAAGAAAGCAGTTCAGTAAGTTCGTCTTGGACTTCTTTACAAATAGATTCTATATCCTTTTTTTGCTCTGCATTACTTTGTGTGCTATCCTGCCACGCTACATTAGAATCTTTATCATAAAATGTAGAATCAAAATCGCCTTGCACCCTCTCATCAATAGACTTTTTATGTGGTATGGAAGTATTTTGCTTTATTTCTTTTGTGTTTGCATGAGTTTGTGTGGGCTTAGAATCTGTTATGCTAGATTCTCTTGTTTTAATTTCTGTCGTTTTGGGTTTTGTTATTTGAGATTCTAATATTTGGCTTTCTCTTGTTTTAAACTCTTGGGCTTTACTCTCTTGTGGTCCCTTATTTAGCGTGTCGGCTTTAGACTCATTTGCATAAGCTTTAGTGTTATTGTCTTTATTTGTTTGTAAATCTTTGGCTATGTAAGTGCGATTTGTCGGTGTTTCATCACTATCTTTACTTGTGTATTCTTTGGCGTTCAAGTCTGTTTGATTATTGTTTTCCATGTTTTCAATATGTTTATTATTTGATAAGCTATTGTCGCTAGTATTGATTTTAGAATCTTTAGAATCTATTGCAGAAATTGTTGTAGAAGATTCTTTGGTGTCTTGTGTTGTTTCGGTGTTGAGTGAAGTTGTGCTATTCATACTATCTATATTTGTTTCAAGTGGCTTTGTAGATTCTGTATTTGCGGTATTGATATTATGTTTTTTTGTGGCAACGATGATTGCTTCTTTTTTCAAAAATCCTAGAAATCCACTACTTGGATTCTGGATAACTTCATATTCTATTTGTGTCAATGAGCAGTCAAAATGCTTTGTAGCTTCTATCAATGCAGCATCAAGCGTGTTTGCACTAAATCTTTTCATTTATAAATTCCTTAATATTTGTTATTTCATTTACCATATTGTAACATATTATTGCCTATTTTTTTGTTTTATGTGTATGTTTTTTGTGGGTATGCTCTTCAATCTCTTTTTGCCTTTTAGATTCTAGCATTTTATTAATAGCAAGTTGCTGGATAATAGAAATAAGGTTATTAATCGTCCAATAAAGTATAAGCCCTGCTGGAAAGGTGATTAAAAAGAATGTAAAAATAACAGGTAGCCATTTAAACACTTTTTCTTGCATAGGGTCTGTAAAAGTTGTGGGCGTAAGGGCTTGTTGTAAATACATAGAAAGTCCCATAAGCAAAGGCAATACAAAATAAGGATCCATAACACTTAAGTCGTGTATCCACCACATAAGCGGTGCGTTTTTAAGCTCAACTGCATTATACAAAACGCGATAAATAGCAAAAAACACAGGGATTTGTAATACAAGCGGCAAACAGCCACCAAGCGGATTTGCGCCATGTTTTTTATAAAGCTCCATCATTGAAGCTTGCAATTTCTGCGGATCGCCTTTATATTTTGCTTGTAAATCTTTCATTTTGGGAGCTAATTCTTTTAGCTTTTGCATACCCACCATGCCCTTAAAGCTTAATGGGAATAGGATAATGCGTATAATGATTGTTAAAACAATGATGGCAACACCCCAATTGCCAATATATTGATATAAGAAATCAAGCAATGCAAAAATATATTTTGCAAAGAAAGTGATTCTGCCATATTCTACAACGCTTGTTAAATGCGGATTAATAGATTCTAAAACTCTATAATCTTTTGGTCCTATATAGCCATGCAATACTTCATTAGCACTGCTTACATTAATGAAAGGGGTGGGCAGTCCCTTGCTAAAAGCACCAATGCTAAGTGAAAGCGGCTTATCAATATTAAATAAAAGGCTTGTATAATATCTATCTACACTTGCTACATAGAGTGCATCATCAAAGTTTTCTCCCTTATTTTTTGCGTCTCCATCTTCTATTTTTTCAATCGAGCCATTATTTTTTTGCAATACTACGCCGTGGAATACATAGCTTTCAGAATCTGCATTTGGACGCATACCATTACTTATTAGATATTGTGTCTGTTTGCTTAACTCTATTTGGACTTTATAGGTCATATTTGGCTCAATAGTGATAATCTTCTTTACCACTAAATCGCCTAAATCCTGCGTTAAAGTAAGAGTTTCTGCTTTATCTGTAAGCACGATATGCGATCTGTCTGTGCTATATTTTATCTCACTTGATTTTTTTCTATAATTCTCATCAGTAAAAATCATTTGCAATGGATATAGTGGCACATTATCGGCTAATAAAGGCAGTCTATCAAGCTTTTTATTCTCACCGCTCACCATACCAAAAAGTCGCCCAATATGTGTAAAAATGCCCTCTTGATGTGGCTGTGTGTATTTATCCGCCTTGAGATACACCTGCGTAATTGCACCTGATGTATCAATATCCATATCAAAATCTTGTGATTCTATACGCACGAGATTTTCTTTTATTTGTGGCACAGAAGTTGGAATCCCCTTCATATCGCTGTTATTTGTTGGCGGTGTGATTGTATTTGTATTTATCGCACTTTGTGGGATCACCTCATTTTCACTTTTAACACTAGAATCTGTTACTCGATTTGCTGCTTGTGGCTCTTTTATCGGTGGCTCTGGTGCAAAAAACTTTGACCATATCACAATAACTGCAAATGAAATGGCAACCGCTAAAATCAGCCTTAAATTACTTTGTTTATCCACTAAAAACCCTTAATATTTTATAAATGAATCGAAATTATATAAAATTTTTTCAATTTAAGCAAATAAGAATGTGAATCTACAAAAAAATATGTCGTTTTTGGTATAGATTTGATATAAGGTTTTGCTAAACTAGTTTGATACAATTTTATATTTTCAAATGCCCTTTGACTTAAATATACGCTTGGAAAATCAAACCCACCACGAAAAAAAGGATTACAACGAAAGATTCTTAAAAGAATCTTTACATTCGCAATAAAAACATTATCAAATCGCAAAAGCAATAAAGCATACGAAGAACACGATGGATAAAAACGACAATTAGCCCCAAGCAAAGGCGAAATAACATATCGATAGAATCTTACTAAATACATGGCTATTGTATTTAGGCTTTTTTGTTTATTTAAGCAAGGATTATTGCGTGATAAATTTTTTCTCAAGATAGTTTCCAATATAAGAAAATGGATAGCAAAGCATAAAATAAATAAGCAGTATTGCTCCATATACAATAAAATTAACACTTGTGTCATGTCGCCCAACAACCTCAATCAACTGCTGCCCTACTTTTAAAAGCTCGACAACGCCAATAAGTGGTAAAAGCGAAGTGGTTTTAATGATTCTGCCAAAGAGATTTATGCTTGAGGGCATAAGGGCTTTTAGGGCTTGAGGGATAATTATGTAATATTCAATCTGCCATGTGCTAAATCCTAGGGCAAGAGCAGACTCTCTTTGATGCTTTGGTATATTAAGGATACTTGCACGGACTAAATCACCCATTTCAGCAATCCCCCACATACTAAAGACAATAATCCCACAAGAAATCGCACTGATATGCAAGTCAAAGCTACTAGGTATGCCATAATAGATAATAAAAAGCCATGCGATAAGCGGCACAATCCGCACAGATTCTAAAAAGAATCTACAAATATACTGCATAATTTTACTTTTTACAATCATAAGTCGCCCCATAATAAGCCCACCAACAACTGAAAAAATAATGCTAATCAATGCTACAAACAGCAAAACACCAACGCCATCTAAAACCCGCCATAGTGTTGTTAGACTAAAGAGTTCTCCCACTTTATGCCTTTATATTTTTTAATTTAATATTAATTGAAACATGCAATTATAACAGATTTTATATCCCTTAATCCATAATAGTAAATATGAAGAAAAATGAAATACATGTTATATGTGAAAATATGAATCTATCAAGTAATTTAGTTTCTATAAACTTTTGCCTAAATAGCTAAAAAGCCTAGATTAAAAGTCTTTTATGTGTTTTGATAGTAAAGATTCTATATCAATAAAAACTCTTATAACCTTTTAAAACATTCCACTACGAAAGGTAAGAAATTCAGCACCAATGCTATACCACCGATTATAAAAACTAAACAATAAAATTTTTCTTGTGTTCTCTTTTTTACTTTGCCTAAAAGATTCAATAACACATAAACATTTTTTGCAAAAAAAATAAAGTAAAAATAACCCTAAAGCAAGAGATTCTACTATCAAAAAATACAAAAATGCCTTATATGAATTAAACAATAGAGATAGCCCATACAACAATATAAGACTTACTAGCACACCAAGGATAAAAATAAAAAACCTAAGCTAAACTCAACAATAAGGTTCTGCCCGTCTAATGCCCTATATCTTTTCAATCTCTCTATGACTTGCAAACGCACATAAAACAAAGATTAAGCCCATGCCAAAGTCATACAATACGCTAAAAATTTTTACATAAGAGTGCATAGGGCGATTCAATAAAAATAGCATGATTATACTAACACAATATCCAAAGAATAAAGGAAGCCCTACTAAGAATGCACTTTTGCGATAAAACAACACAGCAAAAAATAGAGCAAAAATATTGAGATGATAGACAAAATACATACCTATCGCCTCACTATTTGCATATAGAGCTAAACATAGATAATTCTATTCCTTTTTGACAAGAATATAAAATGACAAGCTATACAAAATCACACTCTAAATTAAAATATGTTCGGTAGTTTTGAAGTTCATGTTTCGTAATTATAACCATTATATATCTTGTGATTTTACCATCACTTGTTATGCAGTTTTTAGCTATTCTTAAGTGTTTTTTAGATAGAATCCAGCTTATTGTTTTTATAAAAAAGGATAGACATGGAAGAAAGACTCTTTACATTTGCGGGGTTAATCAGCACCGACCATGCGTTTATTACAATCTTTTACACTATTTTATGTGCGGCTGTAACTATTGGCATTAGCATGTTTGCTGTGCGAAAGCTACAAGCTGTGCCGACAGGTATGCAGAACTTTTATGAGTGGATTATTGGCGGTATGCTTTATATTGGTAAGGATTCTTTAGGTGAGAAGTTGGCACGCAAATATTTTCCTTTAGCCGGGACGATAGGCATTTTAGTATTTTATTGTAATGTTATAGGTATGATTCCGGGATTTGAAGCACCTACTGCAAGTATTAGCTTCACTTTAGTTTTAGCGCTAATAGTGTTTTTTTACTACCACTTTGAGGGCATTAGGGCAAATGGTTTTGGTAAATATTTTGGACATTTTGCGGGTCCTATAAAGCTACTTTCACCATTGCTTTTCCCTGTTGAGATTATCTCACATTGTTCTCGTATTATCTCGCTATCATTCCGTTTATTTGGGAATATACGCGGTGATGATATGTTTTTACTTGTAATGTTGCAGCTCGTCCCTTGGGTCGTGCCACTTTTACCATTTGGAATCCTTATGTTTATGGCTGTATTGCAGGCATTTGTATTTATGATTCTCACTTATGTATATTTGGCAAGTGCTGTTTTATTGGATGATGAGCATTAAAAGCTACAAAGACAATGTATAAAACCGAAATGAGACGCTTTTTGGCGGCGATGGAGTTTTGTTGTGGTTTTCTCTTTGGTGTAGCACTTTTTGGGGCAACTCTTACCTTTCTTATTACACCTGATTTTTTTCCAGCAATATTATTTGCTGTATGTGTTTTTGCTTTTTTTATTTTCCTTGCCGCTATTGTGCGTTATTGCATTATGTGTATAAAACTTGCTGATGAAATGTTACGCATAGCTTTAGAAACACAAGATTTACAAGAGCAATATTTGCAAAATAGAATCTCACAAGATAGCATTTCGCAAGATGGACTTTTGCAAACCACACAAGCAACATATACGCAAGATGTGGAAAAATAGGTATATAGAGTCTCATTGTGTGTGGTTATGTGAAGTAAGCATTTTTTAGTTATATAGCAAGGGGTTGGGCTATGAAAACAAAAAAGAAGGATAAAAATACACAGCATATTGCGATCTTGCATGACTATCTAGCATTAATGCCACAAGACCCAAGTAAAAGAATGCAAACTTTTTTTAATCTACTTTATGTGCAAGATTCCCCACACTATATACTTTTAGAAAATCCTTTGCAAATACTAAAAAATGCTGAAGAATTAAAAGACTATGATATATACGAAGCTGCTAGTTTATTGCTTGCCTGCAATGAGAATAATCTCAATACTTTTATGATGATTCCAAGCTTTCTTACACTTTGTAAAGTCTGCTGTAAAAAGTTTGTGTCCATGCCTACAAAACATTATTTAAGTTATATTAAATATTTACAGGCAAGTATTTTACACCATATTGATTCTAGAGGCATGAAGCAAGTTATAAAGCATATAAAGCTATTGCGAGAACATGGCATTATAAGCTTCCATGAGCAGAAATGTATCGAGGTATTAACCCAGAGCGATATTACAGAATCACAAGAAAAGACAAGCACAAATAAAGCGTTTGCAAACTCTTTTATACATTTATCCCCAGACAAAACGCCACTTTTTAATCAATTTAATGCCATAGCGAAAGTAAAGAAGATTCTAAAAAAACTCTCATGGACTAAGAATCTAGTCTTTTTTTGTGAAGAAGATTTCACTAAAAAAGTCGTAGTTTTAGGCGGACAAAAAACAGGAAAATCAACACTTCTAGCAACCATGCTTTATGATGGTAAAAAATCTGCTGAATCTAACATGCCATTGGAAGCAAAAGCACCCATTGAATACCATTATGGTAAGGGTCCAGCTAGTGTAGTCTATATGCACTTAAATGATTTGCAAACCCTGCAGGAATCACCTATAACAGATACAGCAAAACATTATAAGAACTTGCAAGAAACCTTTCATGATTGCTTAAAAAATGGGAGTGAAAAAATAAAATATGAAAAAATCTATGATTCATATTTTAAGAATAATAAAATCGCTATTGTAGATCGCATTATTGTCCCACAGGATTATGTGTTGTTGCAGTTTATGAGATTTATTAATACCCCCTCACTCATACCCCAGACTTTTCGCCATTTGCAAGTGTATGACTATACCGCAAAAAGCGATATGATTCTGTATTTAGCTAATCTTAATGAGTTAAATGCGGTATTATCTTTTGATAAAATCATTGCTATATTACTGCGTTTAGTAAAAAAGCAGAATATCTCTCATATTCATTTTATTGTAACGCATATTGACAAGGCAAATATGACCCTGCGAAAGAAACAAAGCCTTTGCCAAAAAATACAAAATGCACTAGAAGAGCGGTTGAAACACGCACAAAAAGAAAGACAAAAAAGTCTTGCAAAGCTGCATTTTCACTTCATTACCGCAGGGGTAGCCCACTCAATGAGATGTGGGGCAAGTGCTTCTGAAAGTGGATTTGATATAGCAACGAGTGGGATTTTAGAGCTAGAATCTATGCTTTTCACACATATATTTAACACCCCATCAACACATTTTAATATCCAAATGCTAGAAAATATATTAAAGCTTTGCAAACTCCCTATAGAATCTAGGCAAATAGATTCCATAAACAAAGATAAGATAAAAACACAAATAAATCACATAAAATCCCTATGCAAAGAAGTTTTAAAAAGACTTCCAGCACAATATTATTCCTTTTATGACGCATTTGCAAACTTGCGTGATAATCTGTATTCACAATTCATACAAGCCCTAAATTATGAAACAAAAAAGCGTGGAAATATCGACATACAGAAGTTAAAAACTTCTATGATACAAAGCCTTATTGTAGGACTAAGGGAGCTTGCTAGAATCTTGCAGGAATACTTTTTTGCGATTAAAGAATTACATGAGATAACAACTTTGTTGCATCCAAATAATACAGATTCTATTGCAAAGTTTGCACAAACAAACGAGCATAAAAAGATTCTAGAGCTTATTTTCATGCGATATACAAGCAGCATTAAAGCCGACTTTTTTGATGATAGCAACGCCATTGTAGTAGAACACCTTTCCTATCGCCTTGATATTTTATTGCCCAATACGATTAAAAAGGCAGATATACAAGAAGATTCTGTCATAAAGCCTTTGAAAGAAAATTTTGATTACTATTTCTTATTGTTAGAACAAAATATCAATACACTTTTTCATAATAAAATAAATCTTTTTAATACCCAATTAGAGCGACTTGAATATATCTTAGAATCTTGTTTTATCCACTATTTTGAAGAATATAAAGAACAAGAGAAAGAAGACTTTGATACACTCATTTCAATGCTTGTATATGGAGGGAATAAATGAGCTTATTAAAGCAATTTATACAAGAATATGATGATTTATATGATAAGAATCTTAGCAAGGAGGGCACAGGCGATATACTGCAAGAAATAAAACAAGCAGAAAGAATCATCAATATGCCAAAATTGCACCCCACACAAGAGATAAAGCAGTGCTACAAACAGCTAAAAGAACAATATAAAAGCCCTTTGACAATGCAGCTTGTGGGCGATTGCCATCTTAGCATGATTGCCTTTTTAAATGTGCTTTTTAAAGATTCTCTTATACCCTTAAACAACTCTTTAGCACAGAAAAAATTTATCATTCGTTTTTCTCAAGTCTCATTTGCAAGGGCATATTACAAACAAAATAGCATTAATGTAAATCTACACACGCTTGATTGTTCTTCTAGTAATTTAGAATCTATTGAGTATTTTGAAGTCTTTGTGAATGTAGATTTATTGCAAGAATGCGTGATTATAAAAGAGAGTGATTTTAGCAGTAAAAAAACGCTTAATGCAATAAAAGATTCTGATTGCATTCTATGGGTATTAAATAAGCCAGAAAAACTCAAAAAAGAAGAGTTATTAAAAATCATCAAGAAAAAGCCAAGTATAGCTATAATCGCCTATGATAAAAAAGAGAAAGAAGAGCATGGAATATTAGAGCAAGTATCCACACATAGAAAACAACTCATCTCTCAATATAGTCTGCAATCTATCCATGACTTGCATTTATGGAATCTACTTGAGTTTTACAGGCTTGATGAGAAGTTTGCGTTATGTAAAATTCTTAATAATCTTGCCAAACAGCAACTATCAGGCAAGATAAAAACACCAGAAAATATCCTATCCGCACTCGACCAAACAAAGATTCTAATAGAATCTTTTTACGCCCAAAAAGATACATTAAAGCAAGATTCAGCACAAAATACAATCATGCAAGATATTTTAGAGAACATACAAGCAGTCTTGCAAAGGGCAAAGCTAAAAAGGGGAAATGCTATCCTTAAAATAGCACTTGAAAAAAATAAAAATATAGATAAGCATTACAAAATCATTTTTCAGCATTATAAAAAGCTGGATTTAGCCTATCATAAGGCAAGTAAGCACTTTATCACTAGGCTAAATAAGCTTATTAATGATTATAATTATGAAATTTTTGTTAGCATTGCGAAGGGCTTAAAAAGGTATTTAGACAGCATTGTAGAAAGTGTGTTAGATAACTTAGAAACAATTAAAATAAAGACTAGACCAAATCAACCAAAATTCCTTGATATATTGACGAATCGCCGCATTGTATATGAGAGCTTTCAACTCAACAAAGATGAACTACTAAGAGAAATAAAAGATTCTAAAAGCCTTTTAGCAAGAAAACATAAAAATTTATTACAAAAGCTTATGCGACTTGATTCCTATATCAAGCAAAGTATGCGAGATATTATGCAAAATTTTGAGCGAGTATTGCAAGAATGGGTAGAAGAATCTCATCATATTATCCTACAAAAAAAGCCAAGCTATATTAGCACGGATAGCTATATAAACCTTGAAGAATTCCAGCTAAAAATTTTCCAAGATTTTACGCAGCAACATAAAGCAATGATAGATGATTCTCTGTTAAAAATGCACACAGATATTACAACTATAAGTGTATGGGTAGAAGCCACAAAGACCATATTACTTGAATGCTTAATATTGCGTATAGACCAGAAGTTTCACGCAGACAAAGCCTTAGTAAAACAAGATAATAAGATACGCACAACCCCACTTGACAAAGCATTTTTACAAGATTGCATTTTAGAGTTTTTACCTGAAAAAATTGAGCAAATTTTTTGTTCCCTGCCTATCTCACACACAATTTTTGATTCTATCCCAAAACAACTTTCACAAATCACAAAAGAAAATGAAAAAACTATCCGCAACAAAATACGAGAAATCATGGACTTGCGTCAAACACTTAAAAACGGCACAAAGATTTTAGAAAACGCCATTGAGAATGGAAGCGAGATAAACATAAATAATGAATAATTAAGGACTATGTGGAAGATTTTTGGAGGGTTTTAGAATCATTGGTAGATCTAATTTCCTATTCTAAGTCTGAAATTATATTAAAACTCTGCAACCCAAACACGCTAATCACCCCCTCCATTAAATACACATTCTTTTACAATAAATTTCTACTCGAAAATGCAACCTGCATTGTAACATCTATGGCAAAGAATCTAAAACAGCCACAACATAAACATTATTTCAAGTCAAACTTATAAATCAATTTACCCCACTATCCCCTAAAACACCACCC